>JBFGYY010000078.1:0-9866 GCA_041587095.1 Motiliproteus sp.
GCAAGTGCTGGATAACTATGACCTGCAGACCCTGGCCGAGTACATCGACTGGACGCCTTTCTTCCATACCTGGGAACTCAAGGGTCGTTATCCGCGAATTCTGCAAGATGAAGTGCTGGGCAAAGAAGCCACCAAGTTGTATACCGATGCACGTGCCATGCTGGATCGGATTATTCGCGAGCGCTCTCTGACGGCCCGCGCCGTGATCGGCTTCTTCCCCGCCAATCAGGTTAAGGATGACGATATCGTGCTTTATGACGACGATAATCGCAGCAGTGTCCGCCTGCAGTTGCACAATCTGCGGCAGCAGACGGAAAAAGGCGCAGGGCGCTACAATCACTGCCTCAGCGATTACATCGCACCGCAAGAAAGTGGCAAGGCCGATTACATCGGCGCTTTTGCCGTCACCACCGGCATCGGCTTGGATGCACTGGTGGCCGAATATGAAGCCGATCATGACGACTACAGCAGCATTATGGTCAAAGCGCTGGCCGACCGGCTGGCCGAGGCGTTTGCCGAACATCTGCATCTGCGGGTACGCCGGGAGCTGTGGGGGTACGCCAATAACGAAAGCCTCAGTAACGCCGAGCTGATCGAAGAAAAATACCAGGGTATCCGTCCGGCGCCGGGCTATCCCGCCTGCCCCGATCACACGGAAAAAACTCAGCTTTGGCAGCTGCTCGATGCTGACAACGCCGCAGGTATTCATCTGACTGATAGTTTTGCCATGGATCCGGCGTCGTCTGTCAGCGGCTGGTATTTCTCGCATCCGGAGTCGCGTTATTTTGGTGTGGCTAAAATGGGTGAGGACCAAATTGAAAGCTACGCCAAGCGTAAAGCGATGCCCAAGCAGGATGTGGAGCGCTGGTTGGCGCCTAATCTCGGCTACGAGCCGGAAGATAGCTAACAGCGTTGGCGAGCTACAATATCAGGCATGTCTAGCTAGGCATGTTTAACCGGGCTGACGTTGGCTTATACGTCGCTTGCAAGAATCTGGTACACGACGGGCTGTTCTGGCTCTCGTGTACCCGAGCGCTTCGTTCTCAGTGCGCTGCAGTGAACGCGCCATTTTAACGATCCCCCCCTAAGTATCGTTCTTCACCGGCTGGTAAAGCCCTGCCCTTGAGCCGAATCTCACCAGCGTCTTTCTTATTCACAATGTAGTGACTTCTGTTAAATTTGTCGGCTATATTGTTGACGTTTACGTAAACGACGGCTTGATCTATACTCTCCCCCCACGCCTATTCTTAGCCGCGCCACTGACTAGCGTGACTGTTCTGATATCGGAATAACTGCCCCGTAATGACTGCACCCCGTAAAACACTTCAGCTCGTTATCCGCTATTCACTGGTTGCCGAGCTGCTTGAAACCATGATCGTTAAAGGTGTTGAGAACCAGGACATGCCGGCCATCGAGCATATCAAGCTGCCATATTCAGACTGGTGCAGCAGCGTATCGGACATGATTATCCTGGACGAATATTCTCTGGAGCGCGTACCGCTAGAGCACCTTTATGGCATACGGGCCAGCAATCCGGCGGTCGTGATGGCTCTGCTTTGCGAGCCGACAGTATCCAGCGTTTCTGACAGCAGAAAAGTCAGCTTATGTACGCCCCTTTCCAGCCACAGCGCTACCGATGATCTGGCTGAGAACATGCGTCGCCTGCTGGGCGGTCAGATGATTGCCCTGGGGCGTCGCCCTAACCCCATGATGCCGCGTAAAAGCGTTAATGACAGCGATACCCGCGCGGCAGCCAAGCGCCTGTCTCCGGCCCAAAACAGAGTGCTGAACCTGATGTTAAGCGGATTAAGCAACAAAGAGATTGCCCGCAGCTTGAATCTGTCCGAATCGACGGTGAAATCACACCTCAGCTTTGTCTACAAGCAGCTGCAGCTGCGTTCCAGAACGGCCGCTATCTCTGCGCTGGGTGCACGCCGGATCCCAACGCATGCATCCCTACCGGTCAGGCTTTAGAGCTTGTCCGGAAATGCTCAGCGCTTATCCGCACGATTTATTCACGTTACCGGCTAATCTTCTCAGGACCTCGGCCGATAAAGGTTCTAATCGATGAATTTCAGGCTTTTTAGCCCGCGAGGATAGAACCGTGAATCTAACATCGCTCTCTTCAGACTGGGCGCAGCGTAACACCCTTTCCAGTCAAACTTCTGACCCGCAACGCAATCAAAGCGGCCGGCAAGCTCAGGCGACTGATCAGCTGCTAAACCGACTTGCCGAGAAAATCCCCGGCATGAGTGCGGGCGGACTCAGGGAACTTGAAGCCGACGCTTTTACCCCTGAAAAAGTTGCGGAGCGTATCGGTGGCTTTGTCGCGCAAGGTCTGGAAAATGCGCGCCGAGACGGTAAATCCGCTGAAGACCTGCAAAAAATGTATGATGCGGCGATGAGCGGTATACAAAAAGGCTTTGAAGAAGCTTCAGACATCCTTAGTAACCTGAATCTGCTCACTGACGACATCGCGACAACGATTGATCAGACTCGCGATCTGACATTTGATAAGTTAGCCGCTCTCGATCCATCACAAGCCAGCCTCCCGGTATCAGGAACGCAAACCAGCATCCTGGCCGCGGAACGCTACGACAAAGCCGAAACTTTCTCTTTGCAGGTTAAAACTCAGGACGGCGATGATGTCACCATCACTTTCAGCCGTGCCGATCATGCCGAAAGCAGCCTGGGTGCCTACTCCGACGCTAGTGGCAGTGCGATTTCATACAGCATGGACCGCAGTTCGGTCAGCGATTACCAGTTCAGTGTCGAGGGCAACCTCGATAACGATGAAATAGACGCGTTGCAAAACCTGATCAAAGACGTCAACAGCATTGCTGATGACTTCTTCGATGGCGACATTCAGGAGGCTTTCGATAAAGCTTCGGAGTTCCGTATGGACAAAACTGAACTCGCTTCAATGAATTTGACGCTAACCCGTTCTGAAAGCTACTCCTCGGTGGCGGCCTATGAAAAAGTGGGGCAGCTGGGCGACGGCAGTGAAGGAGCGGACAAAAACGCCGGCAGAAAGCTGGGCCATATGCTTCAGGAGCTGAAGGACAGCATGGCCAACCCCGGTCTGGGCTTCTTGCAATCGCGTGGCGACTTCAGTCAGGATCTGCTTGGCGGCTTGCTGAGCCAGGACAGCCGGTTCAAAGGCGCCGATGACGACAAGCAGGCACTTTTTGAGAGCAATATCGAAAGCATGCGGTCCATTATCGATTCGTTGGCTCCTGATGTAGAAGATGACGACTGATCGATTAGCGGTTAGACGGCACATAATCATGCTGCCAGCGTTATAAAAAAGCCCGCAGTAGCGGGCTTTTTTCTTTGCTCAGGCTAGCTACACCTTTTCAAGCGTATAGCCCGATTCCGATAGCTTCGACGCATTCTCAGCGCCGGTGAGTACGGCAACACTGCCCTTCTTTCCTTGCAGATAGGTTTCTGTCACGCGTTTCAGGTCGTCCAGTGTCACGGTCAGAATCCTGGCTCGAAACGCTTTGCGCTGCGCGGGTGTTCGTCCGAATAAGGCGCTATGGTAGGCCTGCTTGGCTTCTCCTGCAGGGGATCCCGGCTTGTCGATGCTGCCGATAACGCCCAGAACCGCTTCTTCCAGACGCAAAGGATCGTGTTCGGACTTGACCATCCAATCGATTGCCGCGTCAAAATCTGCCAGTGTTTCTTCAAGGCGCGGATCCCGGTAAGAGTAGAATCGGAAAGCCGCGACGCTGGAGTCCTGACCAGCTCCGCCGCCGTATGCGCCGCCTTGCTCTCTTATTGCCCGATGCAGATAGCCGTTGCGCATAAAGTCGCCCAAAACCGCCAGTGCGGCCGCATCTTCATGCTCAATCGTTACCGTAGGATAGGCCTTGGCACAGAAGTTTACCTGTGTACTGGTGCTCCACACCTGACGAACCCCCTCACGTACAGATTCAAGCGAAAATGCTACGAATGCAGGGTTTGCTGACAAGGCGGGCCATAACCGACTTAACGACGCATCACACGGGGTTTGCATTCCCGGCTCTGCAACAGTCAGAAAGTGCCGCGGGGCCTGCTGAATCAGCGCATGAATATCCGCCAGCTGCTGAGCGAAGGCTTGCAGGTCATCGTCATTTTGCAAGCGTTTATCCAGCGCTTTAACAAACTGAATACCGGACAAGCCGCGCTTGCGATGCTCCAGCAATGCACAGGGGCTGTAATGGCTGGCTGCAGCCATCAAAGCATAACTGTGACCACTGCCGGTGACGCTTTGCTCACGGCGGGCGCGTTGCTGGGATACCAGTTCGCGTATACGCGGCAGTTCGTCAAAACGCAGACGGGTAAATGTCTCATGCAAAAGTTCGTTCATCGGCTCGAGGTTACGTGTCAGCGCTTTACTTGATAGCGTGAAGTAGCCTTTGACGTCCTGCTCATTATCGATCGAGCCCCGCACCGATATGCTGGCGTTAATACCGCCACTGACCGACGACTGCCAGGCCTGAACCTGCTGATAATTCCGGTCTCCGCAACCGAGCTCTGTAACGCACTGCGTATAGTAAGGCAGCAACAGTTGCTGCTCATCACTCAACTGAGGCAGCTCCACCACAACCTGCTGATACACCAGTCCGTTGGTGCCTTGCGCATAAAAGGTCCGCTCACCGGCACTTAGCATTGCCGCTTCACCTTCAGGAATGGCGTATTCAACCGGCACATCCTCCAGGCCAACTTTTGGCAGGATACTTTCGTCATCAGATTGTTGCTGGCGAGCTTCAAGTGCTGCAGCCTGCTTCACGAGAGCCTGTTTTTCGGCATCCGTTAATGTTTCCTTAATCTGGGCAAGGCGCTGCGCCTCTGCGGCATCTTTTCGACTACTTAATTCAGCATCAGGGCGAAGCGCTAAACGCACCTGATGCATGTTGTCCAGCAGGTAGCGCTGAATCAAGCGAGGGATGTATTGCGGATCCTGAATGGCTGCGCGCATTTTCTCCAGAACAGGGTCCAGATTCAGCAGCGGTATGGGATCGCCACCGTGCAATGCGGCAGATAGCGCACCCAGAATTAGATGCAAACCAAACGGATAACCATCGCCACTGATTTCACGCTGCTGGAGCTCCAATTGATGCAAAACGGCTTCAACCTGATCCTGTGGCACGCCCTCTTCTACGACTTGCTGCAACACCTTGATGATAAGCGCTTCAACGGCATCGGCATCACCGGGTTCACAACCTTCCAGGCCGCAAAGAAAACTCATCTCACGGTTTGAATCTTCCAGACCGCACATCGGCGATGGTGCGGTTCCAAAATCACTGGTCTCCAGCGCATGGCGCAGCGGTGACGCGCTGTTATCCAATAGCACACGAGACAATAAATGCGCTTCAAGCTGTTCCTCAAGGTTAATGCTTTGCCCGAGCAGCCAACCCAAAACGATATGGGTCTTTTGCTGCATGTCGCTGTCGTCCAGGGCATAGGCTTCTTCAACCCGCAGGGGTGCCAGATAGCGCTTCTCATTCTGAACTTGAATGTTGGTCGCCAAACGCTCGAAACGACTCAGCGCCAGTGTTTCAAATCGGGCCTGATGCTCGGCTGCGGGGATATCACCGTAGGTCATGAAAACAGCATTGCTGGGGTGATAATGGGTCTTGTAGAAGGCAAGCAGCTCGTCATAACTCAGGTCAGGAATATCTTCCGGTTCGCCGCCGCTGTTGTAATGGTAAGTATTGCTTGGGAACAGATGCTTGCTGAGGGTTTGCCATAGCGTCGACACGGGCGAACTCATGGCCCCCTTCATTTCATTGAACACGACCCCTTTATAACAGAGGTCAGAATTGGTGTCGTTCTTGTCTTTAAACTCGATGCGGTGCCCTTCCTGGGCAAAATCAAGCGGGTCCAGGCGGGAAAAAAACACGGCGTCCAAATACACTTCGAGCAGGTTGTTAAAATCTTTTTTATTTTGACTGGCAAAAGGATATGCCGTCCAGTCACTGCTGGTGAACGCGTTCATAAACGTGTTTAGTGAACGCCTGATCATCATAAAAAACGGGTCGCGAACCGGGAAACGTTTGCTACCGCATAACGCTGTGTGCTCCAGAATATGTGCAACGCCGGTAGAATCGGTTGGCACCGTACGCAGCGCAACCAGGAAAACATTTTCAGTATTTTTCGCTGCCAGATGGTAGTGAATGGCGCCGGTGGCACGATGTTGATATTCAGTAACGTCGGTTCCCAGTGACGCGATAGATTCGGTGCGGATAAATTTAAAAGCCGGGTGGGCCTCGGTGTTGGAAACGTTCTGCTCTGTAGAGGTATTCATCAATTAAAGGGTATCCCTGGTTATTATTTATCGATGTTCGGTCTTTATTGTCAGCTATCTTTTATGCGCCTCCCAGGCGCAAGAGTTTATCAAGATAGCGTGTAGGTAAAATTCGCCGCATCAGGCCCAACACATGGGTGGGCAGAGTTACATAATAGCGACTTCGTGGCCTTGCCGCCTCTAATGCACACACGAGCTTGTCAACGACGGCTTCAGGCCCCAGCGTAAAGCGGCTTCCGTCCCCTGGCCGGTTCAAGCGTTCAATCATCGCAGCATAGGCGTTTTGATGAACGCTTGCCTGGCGATCGATGTGTCGACAGAAAGCCCGGTAAGCGTTTTCTCTGAAAGCGGTTCGTATTGGCCCCGGCTCTATTAGTACGATATGGATGCCACTGTCGATTAATTCAAGGCGCAGTGTGTCTGCAATCGCTTCAGTCGCAAATTTCGAGGCGTTATACGCACCACGATAAGGCATACAGACTAACCCTAAGACCGAGCTGTTATAAATAATACGTCCTGCGCCCCGGGCACGCATCATAGGAATAAGGCGCCTGGTCAGATCGTGCCAGCCGAAAACATTGGTTTCAAACTGGGCCCTGAGCGCATCACGGCCCAGATCTTCCATCGCGCCGGGTATAGCGAAAGCCCCGTTATGAAATACGCCATACAAATCACCGCCGGTGTACTCTGCTACGGCTTCAACAGCCTGCTGGACAGATTCCGGATAATCCAGATCCAGCTGCAAAGCGTAAAAACCTGCCGTCTCGAGACGTGTCACGTCATCACTGTGGCGCGCGGTGGCGATAACGCGATAACCCCTATCCCGTAACCGCCAGGCGGCGCTTTCCCCGATCCCTGTCGAGCAGCCGGTTATTAATACCCAGTGCCCCTCCTTGGCAGCTGATCCGGTGCCGGCAGCCCTGTTTAGCTCTCTGTGCATAATCTGCTCCGCAGTCTTTGTAACAATTGATTGCCCGCTAACCATTACGGAGTCACGCGTTATCATAATGGGGCGTTGACTTACAACCCTTGTCGCCCTATAGTGCTCAAAACCGTTTGCTGCATCGCAACAAACGCTACCTAAGTTTTTTGTCTATGCGCTTATGATGGAGCTAACTCATGTACGACAATTTGTTTAACGATATGAAATCCAAGATGCAGCCAATCCTCGGCGTGGCTGAAATCAACCGCAAAGCTTTCGAGAAACTAGCAGCCCTGCAGACAGAGTGCATCACTGATTGCGTCAATGCCAGTCTCCAGCAGCTGAAAACCCTTGGTGGCGAAAAAAATGCGGAAAAGATCACCGAATTGCAGTTCGAATTTATCCGTAGCGTCGAAGGCAAGCTGAACTCCGCTGCAGAACAAAATCTGGCAACCATCAGCGAAGCAAAGGAAGAGATCAGCAAGCTGATCGGTTCCAGCTACACGTCGCTACTGGAGAACAACCCTTTCCAGGAGCTGAAAGACGCTGTTGAGAAGAACAGCTTGATGGCACCCGTGGTACAGCTCGCGCCTAAGGCCGCACCAGCCAAGAAAGAAGCGAAGGCTGCAGCACCAGCGAAAGAAAAACCTGCCGCTGCAGTAAAACCCGCAGCAAAGCCGGTCGTTGAAGCCAAGCCTGTTGCCGCCGCTCCCGAGGTCAAACCCGTTGCTGTAGCGAAAACCGCAGTGGAAACCCCCGCTAAAGCAGAAGCGAGCGAACCTAAAAAGGCAGCGCCTATCGCCGAAGTGAAGCCTGCTGCACCGGCAAAGAAAGCACCGGTACGTCGCCGTAATTCAGCACCTCGCAAGAGCAGCTGATTTTTTGGCTGCGGCGGAGCTATCCGCCGCAGCTGTATCTGTTTTCAAGCCTACCCTTCGATACCCCTTCCCAAGTTCCCGACCTACTGTTTGCCATAACCTGCTTACCACAAACTGCCTGCCATAAACTGTTTGCCATTAGCTATTGCACCATGAAGCACGACACCTTTAATCACTACGCTTAGATACAAGACTGTTCTGCTCTGTAAGCCGTTGCGGCGATCGCGGCCTCTGTTAATCAATATCCGTTAGCCAGAATGGCTCGTACTCAGTTAATTTTACACCTGCTGCGTTTTCGTCCGGGCTAACGCGGGCAACCCGCTAATCATGCCCATTGCCGTACGCATCGCCAGGGTTCTTACAGGCGTCGCTTTCTGCACCAGTTGCAACCCCAGATTACGCAGCAGATGCAGCGCGGGCCTGTCATTGCCAAAAGTCCGGTAGATAAGATCCATCGCCAGCAGGGTGCTCTGATTGTGCTGGCGCCTGCTGCGTTCGTAACCTGCAAGAACCTGTGTGTCTGCCACGCTACGTTTTTGTTCTAAGGCCTGCTTGAGGGCATCTACCAGCGCGGCGGCATCCAGCAACCCGATGTTAACGCCCTGACCCGCCAGTGGGTGGATGGTATGCGCCGCGTCACCGATCAGCACCACACCCTGTTTGCTATAACGCAGGGCATGCTGTCTGCGCAAAGGAAATGAGCCGCGCTGGACCAGACGGTTAATGCGTCCAAGCTCGGGCGGAAAGCTGTTATGGAGTGCCGCTAATAAGGATTCGTCATCTAACCGCAACAAACGTTTAACTGCTTGCGGGCTGTTGTACCAGACCAATGACGCACGCTGGCCGCACAGAGGTAAAAATGCTTGCGGACCACTCGGGGTAAAGTGCTGCCAGGTAATGTTTTGTTGCGGGTAGTCGGTCTCAACGGAAAGGATCAAAGCCTGTTGCGGGTAATCTTCGGCCTGCACGCCGATGTTCGCGGCTTTGCGAACCGCCGAACGCCCTCCGTCGGCACCAACCAGCAGCGTGCCCTTGAGTGTTTGACCGTCGTTGAGAACGACCTGGCTGCCCTGCCCTGTATAGTGAATTTCGACAGGGCGTGCAGGGCAGAACAGGGTCAGATTAGGTTGCTTTTCGAGCTTATCCCACAGTGCGAGCTGCACAATACGGTTTTCAACAATATGCCCCAAGGCGGCAGATTCAATGTCTTGGCTGTCAAACCTTGTATCACCGGCACCATGCGTTTCCCAGACACGCATATGCCGGTAAGGGCACATGCGCCGCTGCACGATTCCCTGCCAACAGCCGAGATTTTGCAGAATGGTTTGGGACGCGGGACTTAACGCGGATACTCTCAGGTCATAGTCCTGGCTGGGGGTAAAGGCCGTCGGTGCGCACCCCTCGACCAGCGCAACCTTCAGGTCGGTATCAGCCAGACCAGCGGCAAGTGTCGAACCGACCATGCCGCCGCCGATGATTATCAGATCATATTGCTGTTCCGGCACCCTCAACTCCTCTTTAAGCATCATGCAGCGCAGTATACAGACAAATATCAATTAGAATCGAGGCATCTCCGAATGAGAATCGCAACCCGAGTCGTCATTTTTTCGAGGCCTCGCGCTGCAGCCTGTTAAGGAATACGCGCATCTCCTTTTCTGCCTGTATATCACCTTGTCTGGCAGCTGCCTCGAGGCCGCTTTGATAGGCCTGTACGGCCGCCTGCTTTTGCCCGGCATCAACACAGGCTTTACCAAGCAGCTTCCAGCCCGCTGAA
>JBFGYY010000079.1:0-9806 GCA_041587095.1 Motiliproteus sp.
GCACAGAGAGCCAAAAAAAGGCAACGGCCTAGCGAGATACGGCGATCTTTTGAATAGGGGTCGGGCGCGGATTCTGTCCTTGTCGAGCCCGTATCGGCCCGGACGCATCGGCGCAGTGGGCGTTAACCATGTATTCGACCGAGTCGGCGATCAGGTCACGGGAGGGCAGCGAATAGAGCATGCCGTCATGGCCCATAGCGATGCCGTCATCGATGGCGATGGTGTTGAACTCTTTCGCCACCCCTCCGGCTTTTTCGATCTCCCGGGCGACCAGTTGCCCCATATCTTTCAGGTGGACATGACCGGGAACAAACTGGGTAAAGGAGTTGGCAACGGCGATGATCGGCTTGCTGAAATCGTCGTCTTTCATGCCCGTGGCGCGCCACAGCGACCGGGCGCCAGCCATATTCCGGCCATGGGTGGAGGTCTTGGAACGATAATCTGGCATGGTGCTGAGACTCCCTTAAACGAACTAATAATTAAACACGGTATTAATTAAACACTGTATCAATTCAACATGCGGGTTAAATCCGACGGTATGCGGGTGCAGTGCGGGGGATCGGAGGGCTATTCTACCAAGCCTGCGGCGGCGTGCCAAAGCCTATACAACCCAACAGAGTGCAGGGTTAGAGAATATGACGGGACAAAATCCGGGCAAAACCCGCAAGAAGTATAGTTTTACTCCGGAACAGGGGCCTGTTCGTCGAAGCAACTCCAGCAGTTACGACCATTTTCTTTGGAATAATACAGCGCGGTATCCGCTTCTTTGATCAGTTGCTCATGGGAGTTATCTTTAGAGCGGTAGTGCGTCACACCGAGACTGGCCGAAATGGGAATTTCGATCCCTTCGTGCACGACGGGCTTACGGCACATGGCCTTGCGAATCCGCTCGGCGACATACTCGCCGCCAGCCAGATCCGTATGAGGAAGGTAGATACAAAATTCTTCACCGCCGTACCGCCCGGCGACATCCACCGAGCGCAGTACCCGTCGCAAGCGTGAAGAGACATCGCGCAGTACTTCATCGCCCGCCTGATGACCATAGGTGTCGTTAACCATTTTGAAATGATCCAGGTCGAACATCAGCAGCGACAGCTGACCGTCGTAGCGGCGCAGGCGGGTCACTTCTTCACAGAAGCGCGCTTCCCAATGGGAACGGTTGAACAGCTGGGTCAGACCATCGGTGTGACTGACCACCTCCAACTGCGCCATCGCCTCCTTGAGCCGGTTTTCATACACGGCGACATCGGTCATATCCCGAATCGTGACACAGACAAATGCGACTTCACCGCCGGTATCAAGCAGCGGCTGGAAGGCGCAGTCCTGATACATATAATCGCTACCGCCGGTGACCTGGCGGGTATGCTGAAAACGAAACAGAAAGGGGCGCTGCTCCCAGGAGGTGAAAGCCTGGTTCTTGAGTACAAATACGCCTTTCAACTTACGCTCGAACCAGGCGCGCGGCAGCTCAGGGAAAATTTCAAACAGATTTCGCCCGACCACGTCCTCCGCCGAGCGGTGGCTGTGCGCCACCATAAACTGGTTCCAGACCTGAATCTCCATCTGCGGGTTCAGGATCAGAATACCGGTATCAACCCGATCGATAACAACATCGAGGAAGGGAAACTGAGACCAGATCGGCACTTAAAAATCGTCCAGCAGCATGTCGAGAATACCCAGCAAATGGCTCAGCGCGGCACCGGGCATCAACAGCAACATATCACACTGAAACGCCTTGTTTTCAATGCTATAACCGATTTTTATCGACAGGGCCTGATCCCAGACCAACTGTTCGCGGTCCAGAATTTTCTCGACAGGGATATGTTGTCCAATCAGAGCGGGCGGGCTGTAGCTTAGCTCCTCTTCCAGCTGCACGGCGATGCCGTTCAGGCAGGCCCCGTTCAGCACATTGGATATATCCAGCAGCAGCTCCTGTTCGGCAGTCGAACTCAGGTCGTCGCTGTCATAGGCCATCATTTCGGCGATTTCGTGGAAGCTGGCTTCGCTGAAGATAACGATCGATTCGCCACACAAGCCCTGATTACCCTTGGGGGTATAAAACGCCTGGCGTACAGCCGAGACGGTGGGTGCGTCAATCATGGTCGACAATTCACCATGAATGGCCTTGGCTTCGACCAGCCGGATATTCGGTACCGTCAGGGTAATGAACACATTAAACAGGCGCGCCAGTGAATCACCCGCCTGGCCCATGGCGACATTACAGATCTCCTGCAGGCAATCGCGCTGATCTTCACTCAATATCAGAGAATTGCTCATAGCAGACCGTACTTGGTAAGAACTTCGGTGAGTTTCGACTTATCGACCGGCTTCTTAATAAAGTCGAGTGCTTTCAGCCCCATAACCCGAGCCTGTGCTTCAGGCTGTATATCGGCTGAAATAACGATGGTCATCGTCTTATGGCCCTCACGCTGGATCGCTTCCAGAACCTGATAACCATCCATGACCGGCATGGTCAGATCGAGGAATAACATCTCGGCCTTTCCGGCCCGAATGGCCTCCATCGCTTCTTCGCCGTTGGTGGCCAGCGTGACATCAACATCCCAGTCTTCCGGCAAGGCACGCCGGACCTGCTTGCGGGCCATGTTGGAATCATCACAAATTAATAGCGGAATTGGCATTCCTAACAGCTCCATCCAAAACAGGCCCCTATTGTATAAAAACCTGCCCTCGTTTCAATCATCAATGCATTAACAGACATGACCTAGCTCATATTTGCAAGGATTACCCGTCGTCAGCTGGCACCTGTACCTCATTATTACATACTTAGGTCGCTAACCCGGGGCTTTTATAGCGCCCCATCTTGCTTCCGGAACGGTGATTGCCTAGTCTTGGCCCGATAAGGAGGGCCTATGAATTCTATCCAAGAAGAGCGCCAAGAGATCCGTAAAGACCGCTACCTGCGAATATTGAAAAACACCGGTATCCCGCTGGCCATCGTCAGCGTCGCCTGCTTATGGCTGGGTAACGCGCTGACGTCTGACGCCCTGGGTAAAGTCTTCATTGTAACCATGCCACTGGTACTGCTGATCGGTTTCACCTACAACGTCCGTTATCTGATTCTGGCGCTGCGCCTGAAAAAACAGCAGGAGCGCTGAAACAATGACGCTCCCCGGCGACCTGATCAACGGATTCCCGGCTCTGGCTTCTATTCAGGATCCGGTCGGTATCGATATTTTACGCCAGGCGCAGCCTCTGTCGCTGCCCGCCGGGCAAGTTGTATTCAGACTGGGGGACGCCTGCGCCAATTATCTGCTGGTTACCGAGGGTAAAGTTAAAGTTGTCGGGCGCGCCCTGAACGGTCGTGAATTGCTGCTCTACCGGATCGATGGCTGCGGAACCTGCGTGCTCACAACGTCCTGTCTGCTGGGACAAAAGCGCTATCCCGCCGAAGGTATCACCGAAACCGACGTCAGGGCCTATGCCCTGCCGCAGGCGCTGTTCCGTAAAGGACTGGATCAATCACCGGATTTTCGTGACTTTGTCTTTAACACCTACGGTCAACGCCTGAGCAGCCTGATCACGCTGGTGCAGGAGATCGCCTTTGAGCGAATCGATCTGCGTCTGGCCCGCTATCTGGTAGAAAGAGCGGCGGAACGGGTTGAACTGCATCTGACCCATCAGGATCTGGCGACCGAACTGGGTTCAGCCCGTGAAGTGATCAGTCGCCAGCTCAAAGAGTTTGAACGGCGCGGCTGGCTGCATCTGGGGCGCGGCAGTATCCACATAGACGACCTGGCCCCCTTGCGTGACTTTGCCGCCGCGCACGCCTTTTAGAAGTCTGTGCTGAATTCATGGCTGAATGCCCCGCGTTCCGTAAGACCAAACCTGGCTCTACTGCCATCCCGGGACAGCTAAATTAGCGGTTTATGTGACCTTATCACTGAGACATTCGGAGTGCGGAACTATGCTGTGGGTATTCTCCCTGGCACAGAAGCAGCCCACCGGAGACAGACATAACCTGATAAGGAGCCCTACCATGCAACAAAATATCGGCAACATTGACAAAGCGATCCGGGTTATCGTCGGATTGGTCCTGATTTCCCTGGTCTTCGTCGGCCCGCAAACAGTATGGGGCTGGATCGGCGTACCGGTGATTCTGATCGCCCTGGTCGGCATGTGCCCGCTCTACAAGATTCTGGGCCTGAGCACCTGCAAGCAGTGCAAAGCTGAAGCCTGATCGACCGTACAGATCCCGCGCTAACCACTCAAAGCCCGCTCACGCGGGCTTTTGCGTTTCAGGCCCCTGCAGCAATTATCACCAAGCTCGCTACCGTTCAGTCAAGGTTCAGCCTTCCCCCCCTATCCTGTGGCCATAAGCTAAGGAAAGAGGTATCAGCCATGAAAACGCCCTCCACACTCGTTGCGATCACACTCATGACGGCGCTGGTGAGCTTGCCGCTCAGCACCTCGGCCCAGGCGGGCCGTCATTACGACAAGCGAGCGCACAATGTCGATTACGCCAAAGTGACGCGGGTCGAGCCCATTATTCTCACCCTGAATCATCGCATTCCCCGTGAAACCTGCTGGGAAGAATCGGTGCCCTATCAGGAGCCGTACCAGCGCAAGAGCCGCTCACGCCCTGACAGCGCCGTGCCCACGGTTATCGGCGGACTGATCGGCGTTGCGATCGGCGAGCGGTTCGGCGGCAACAAGAGCAACCGCAAGATGACAGCGCTTGCAGGCGGCCTTCTGGGCGCGGCTATCGGTCATGACATCTCCCGCACCCGCCACGACGTCAATCCCTACGATGAACGCATACACCGCACCACTTACCGTAACGAACAGCGCTGCGAGGTCACCTACCACATGGAGCAGGAAGAGCAGGTTGACGGCTATAATGTGACCTATCGTTACCGGGGCAAGACATACCATACGCGGATGGATTATGATCCGGGCAAGAAGATTCAAGTTCGTGTCAACGTGCGCCCGGTGCTTTAGCCCGGCCACCACCGATCGAGGTAACCCTGAACATGCCGACCCACAGACTTTTTCCGTCGCGATTACGGCGCAGCCTTAGCGCTGTGTGCCTCGGGCTGGTATTGAGTCTGACTGGCGAAGCGCAGGCGGCACCGCTATCACTGGCTCAGGCCGCCGAAATTGTGCAGACGCGCCACAGGGGGCAGGTCCTGGATATCCAACCGGCGCGCAGCGATGGCAAAGATGCCTTTCGTATCAAACTGCTGCAGCCATCCGGTGTTGTACGGCTATACCTGATCGATGCCAAGGATGGTTCACCGCTGCCCTTTGAACGCAAAAAATAAACCTGACAATACCTGTGCTGAGGGCCGGGAACGCATCGGCCCGCCAGGATATCCGGGAGAGTGAACATGCGAGTACTGGTCGTCGAAGATGAACCACAGCTACGCGATCAATTGGGCAACGCCCTGCGGGCACGCCAATACGCAACCGACCTCGCCGCTGATGGCGAAGAAGGCCTGTATCTGGCGACGGAGAACCCCTACGATCTGGCTATCGTCGATCTGGGGCTTCCCAAACTGGGCGGCATTGAGCTGATCCGCCAGCTACGTCAGACCGGCATCAGCTACCCCGTCCTGATACTCACCGCCCGGGGCGACTGGCAGGATAAAGTCGAGGGGCTCGAAGCCGGCGCAGACGACTATCTGACCAAGCCCTTTCATCAGGAAGAACTGCTGGCGCGCGTCAATGCTCTGCTGCGCCGCAGCTCGGGTCATGCCAGTTCACAGATCCGTTTCGGCCCCTTACTGCTGGACTGCACCGCCAAGCAGGTGCACCTGAACGGCCAACCTGTCGAACTGACCGCCTACGAGTACGCCACCTTTGAATACCTGGCGCTCAAGTCGGGCAAGGTTGTCTCCAAGACCGAACTGACCGAACACTTGTATGATCAGGACTTCGACCGTGACAGCAATGTGATTGAGGTTTTTGTCACCCGGCTGCGGCGCAAACTGGACCCTGACGGAGCCCTGAAACCCATCACAACCGAACGGGGACGAGGTTATCGCTTCGCACTTAGCCAGGACCATGCCTGACTGGTTGCACCCGCGCTCACTGGAGGGGCGGCTTCGACTGGCATCCTGCCTGGTACTACCGCTGATTCTGGGGCTAACGTCTGTCATTCTCGATCAGGCCTTCAAGCGCAGTCTGGACGCCGCCGCGCAGGAACGCCTGCGCATCTACACCTACATATTGATGGGTGCCGCCGAGGCCGGTGGCGGACAACTCTGGATGCCGGCAGCCCTGCAGGAGCCCCGTTTTAACCAACCGGGATCCGGACTGGTGGGTGCCATCCATAACCGGAGCGGCAAACTACTCTGGCAATCAACGTCCGCCCTGGGTGAACGTCAGGAAGCGCCGCCACTGCCGCCCCGGGCAGGCGAAAACATCTTCACGCACGATCGTCCCGACCGCTTTATTTACAGCTACCGGGTCCTGTGGGAAACCGAGGATGGCAAACGTAGCGAGTTTCTGTTCAGCACCCAGGAGATCAGCGACAGCTACCGAGCGGAACTGAGTGCCTTTCGCCTGCATCTGTGGGGTGGGTTGGGGCTACTGGCCGCACTGCTGCTCATCGCCCAGGGGATGGTGCTGCGCTGGGGGCTAAGGCCACTGAACCGGCTGGCAACAGATCTGCAGCAGATCGAAAGTGGCGCGCACGACGACCTCCCGGGCCACTACCCGCACGAAATAACCCCGGTGACACGCAACCTCAACCTGCTGTTACAGACCGAGCGTCGTCAACGTGAGCGCTATAGAAACACCCTGACTGACCTGGCCCACAGCCTGAAAACGCCGTTGGCGGTGCTGCGGAACCTGCCGGGCGGCCCCGAAGCGGCGGCGATCGACGAACAGATCGAACGCATGGACCAGATAATCAGCCACCAACTGGGGCGCTCTGTCACCACCCCGGCCCACCCGCTCCAACAGGCCGTGGCCGTGCTCCCGGCGATCAAGCGTATCGGGCAGGCACTGCAAAAAGTCTATCGCGACAAGGAAGTGCGCTTTGACGTCTGCGGCGACGAGCCAACCTTTCGTGGCGACGAACGTGATTTGATGGAGATTCTGGGCAATCTGATCGATAACGCCTTTAAATACGGCGGCAACCACATCCGGGTCAGCACAGAAATCCTGCCCGATCGCTTCGAAATCATTGTCGACGATAACGGCGCGGGCATCGCGCCGCAGCTGCACGACGTAATCCTGCAGCGCGGCACCCGGGCCGATTCGCTGGCCCCCGGTCAGGGTATCGGCTTGTCGGTGGTTCGGGATATTCTCAGCGGTTACCAGGGAAGTTTACGTATCGCCACCCCGCAGGCAAACGGACTGGGCGGCGCCCGCTTCATCGTCACCCTGCCTCGCGCCGACGCAGACAGTAAATAGTCCGGTTTTACCGCAGCATTTTCTTGACCGATTCCACCACTAGGCGTATATCGTCTTAGCATTACAGCAACACACCTCCCGCGCCATTCGGCGACGCCACGGGCGGACAACCAACCACCTTTTTATGCATACA
This sequence comes from Motiliproteus sp., assembly GCA_041587095.1. Lineage (GTDB taxonomy): Bacteria > Pseudomonadota > Gammaproteobacteria > Pseudomonadales > Balneatricaceae > Motiliproteus. The sequence continues at coordinate 7,514 of JBFGYY010000079.1, forward strand.
GGTAACCGGTTATGAAACCTTGCATCGCCATCGGCTTTGCCAAATCGTTCCGCTTTGACGAACTGCGCCAGCAGTTGCAAGAGAGCCGGCGCGGCACGCTTTACCGAGAAGTGCTGCACCTCGAAAGCGGAGGCGACACCTTTATTTTCCCCTTTGGCGTGGTGCTGTTTTGGGGAGTGCCCGCCGATGAGCAGCAACGCCTGGTCAGCGAAATAACCCCCTTTGCCGACGAACTGCTCAGCAAGCCTTTTGAGGATCATTTTGAGTATGTCGTCGACACTCATCGCCAGCGTATCCAGGAAGACCGTATATCGCTGGTCAACGACACCGTACTGGACAAGCTAGCCCTGTCCCACGGCATCGCCCAATCGATCAAACTGGTGGAACTGGAAGCCAGTGCCAGCCGTGCCGTGGACGAGACCGCACACATCCCGCGCAATATGGCCGAAACCGGCAGCACCCGCCTCAGCCGCCGCGACATCGCCCGGATGCGCGGACGCCTGCTGCTGGTTGAGAGTGATATCAACCATCACTACGCCCTGCTGGATACCCCGGAATTTTTCTGGGAATACCCGGAGCTGGAACCGCTCTATCTCGAAGCCACGCGCTATCTGGATGTTCAGGCCCGGGTGGCGGTGCTGGATAAAAAACTGCAGATGATTCACAAGCTGTTCGATATGCTGGCCGACGAGCAGAAACATAAACACTCATCGCTGCTGGAATGGATCATCATCTGGCTGATCGCCGTTGAGATCGTGATCTTCCTCGGCCACGACCTGCTGAAGATCTTTTAAAGCGACAGCCCCCATCATCCGAGGGCACTCGGCAAGGCTTGCAACCGGATGCAGGCCTTGGTCGATGCCTGACAGTGCTGATGCCGTTTCTGCAACCTGTCTCAGCACTAACCTGCTCAGCGCCAAAAAGGTAGAGATGCGCGCTGTTTTGACTGCTATCGAAGACCGCGCCCCCTTCTTTAGGATCACGACGCCATTGATCAGAATCCATTAATGCTGCTTGCACCTTTCGCTCCCATCTCGGGCGTGAATCATGAAATTATTTTCTATACTGAACGTCCGCCCTCGTAAATTTGCTGAAGGAGGACGACCTTTATTGATTCGATACGTGTGGGAGATCTCTATGAAGGAACATTTATCACTGGCGCAAACTTTTAAGCTTTGCGTTGCAGGTTCGGTTTTGGCTTTAACGTTAGGCTCTCAGGCAACGATAGCGGCAGAGCCGGTTATCGGCGCGGATGAATTCAGGAACTCCTGTGCATCCTGCCATGGCATGAATGGCAAAGGACACGGGCCGCTGGCTTCTATCCTTATGAAAAAGCCCGCCGACCTCACGGTCCTCGCTAAAAATAACGGCGGGGAATACCCCAGCCTGAAAGAAGGTGAATACCCGTTCCATCGGGTGTTTCAGATTATCGACGGCAGAACAGTGGTTGCCGGGCATGGTGACCGGACCATGCCGGTGTGGGGAAGCCGCTATGCGATGGAAGAGGGGCTGAAGTATGGGCCGATGGGGGGCGAGAAGGTTATCCGTGGTCGAATTCTCGAGCTGGTCTATTACATCCAATCTATTCAGGAACGCTGACCGAAAGGCACCTGCATCTTCACATGGGATGCGGGTGCCTTTATCTTCAACAGGTCACCTTCGGCCAGGTTCAATAGCACCAGCGGCAAGGCGCATTCTTTTCCCCGCAAGACCACAGGTCTGCGATGTTGATATGCTTGCAGCGGCACTTTACCCACCATGATTGGTCCATACCCCAACAAACGGAGGATTTCTGATGACTGAACGCGCTATTCTGGCCGGCGGCTGTTTCTGGGGCATGCAGGATTTGATTCGCAAACGTCCCGGCGTGCTCAGCACCCGCGTCGGTTATACCGGTGGCGATGTGCCGAACGCAACCTACCGCAACCATGGTACCCATGCCGAAGGTATCGAGATTGTGTTTGACCCGGCACAGATCAGCTATCGCGACCTGCTGGCGCTGTTTTTCCAGATCCATGATCCCACCACACTGGACCGGCAAGGCAATGACCGCGGCACGGCCTACCGATCGGCGATTTTCTATCTGGACGAAGCGCAGAAGCAAACGGCACAGAACACCATTGCCGATGTGAACGCGTCGGGACTGTGGCCCGGCAAGGTGGTGACCGCGCTGGAGCCTGCGGGAGAATTCTGGGAAGCGGAGCCGGAACACCAGGATTATCTTGAGCGTTTCCCCAACGGTTACACCTGCCACTTCCCGCGCCCGAGCTGGGTGTTGCCCGAGCGCTGAGCC
>JBFGYY010000080.1:0-9671 GCA_041587095.1 Motiliproteus sp.
ACGGGTGCCACTATGGGCACCACCTATTCTGTTAAAGTTGTCGCTGACAGCGACCTGGATACGAGCGCTATTGCGAGCGACATTCAGGCAGTGCTTGATCGTATCGAGTCGCGCATGTCAACCTACCGGCAAGATTCTGAACTCAGTCTGTTTAACCATTCGGCTCCCGATCGCTGGTTTCCCGTCAGCGCGGAAACTGCTGCGGTGGTCGCTTTAGGCTTGGAAATCAGCCAGCAGACACAAGGTTCTTTTGATATGACTGTAGGGCCGTTGGTGAACCTTTGGGGGTTCGGGCCTGATAAGCACATATCTAAAGCTCCTGATGAACAACAAATTACCGACCTGATGCGTCGGATCGGCTATCAGCATATCTCGGTGCGTCCTTCGTTAAAGGCTGTGGCCGGCGCAGAAACAGACGCAGCGGCCCCGCCGACACCGGCGCTGTTCAAGCGCACCGACAGCTATCTGGACCTGTCGGCTATCGCTAAAGGGTATGCCGTTGACCAGATCGCCGAGCAGCTAAGCAGCCGCTTCGATGCCTTTTTGGTTGAGGTCGGCGGTGAATTACGCGCTCGCGGAGAAAAGCCCGGCCAGCAACAATGGCGCATTGCGGTAGAAAGCCCGCAGTCGGGGGCTCGCGCCATACAGCGGGTCATTCATGTGAAGGATATAGCGATCGCAACGTCGGGCGATTACCGCAACTATTTTGAACAGGACGGGGTGCGCTATTCGCATACCATTGACCCTAATTCCGGGCGGCCCATTACGCATCGTCTGGCTTCTGTCACAATTATTGATCCTTCTTGCGCCCGTGCGGATGCCATGGCTACGGCGATGATGGTTCTTGGGGGGGAGGCCGGTTATCAATTAGCGCTGGCGATGAACCTTGCGGCGTTTTTTATCGTCAAAGAGGAGCAGGGGTTTGTTGAGAAACGAACGCCGGCTTTTGAACAGTATTTAGTCGAGTGAGGTGAAGTATGACAACGCTGATTTTAACCATCTTTGTTCTGTTGTTTGTGGTTGCTGCAACATCCGTGGGCGTGATGATGGGGCGCAAGCCGATTAAAGGCTCCTGCGGCGGCGTCGGTGCCGCACTGGGCGAGAAGGACTATCTCTGTCCGGTCTGCGGTGATGATCCCAATTTGTGTGAAAAAGAGCAGGAACAGGCCAAAGCGGAAGCGGCTAAAGAAGCGGCCGATCTGGCGTATGAGTTGCCTAAATCAAAGTAATTGCTGGACAAATGTTCGGGTTTAACACGATCGCTTTATCGTGCATCGATGTTAAACCATCGGCTTTAGACCATCGATAACCAAACCAGAGCAGTATCAACTGCCGAAATACTTGTAGTAAACAGATGATGATCCGTTTGAAGCAGTGACCACGATGGCCGCTGCAGCGGGCGTTGTCTGTCGTCGGGATGCGGATAGGGGCATAGAATGGCTGTTTACGAATACGATGTCGTAGTAATTGGATCAGGACCGGCCGGTGAAGGCGCCGCGATGAACGCCGCGAAAAAAGGCCGGCGTGTGGCGGTCGTGGAGCGTCATGATCAGGTCGGTGGCAACTGTACACATGTGGGAACGATTCCGTCCAAGGCGTTGCGTCATTCGGTTAAGCAGATCATGGAGTTCAATACCAACCCCATGTTTCGTGATATCGGTGAGCCACGCTGGTTTTCTTTCCCAAAGGTATTGAAGCGTGCGGAAAGCGTCATCGCCAATCAGGTTATGCTGCGCACGGGCTTTTATGCACGCAACCGCATCGATGTCTATTTTGGCCATGCCAAATTCGTTGATGCCAACACGGTTAAAATCAGCCATTCGCAGCGCAGCGATGATATTCTCAAAGCCACGAATGTGGTCATTGCCACCGGTTCGCGGCCTTATACGCCAGCGGATATCGATTTTACTCACCCGCGGATCTACAACTCGGACACGATCCTTAAGCTCGAGCATACACCCCGCACCCTGATAGTTTATGGTGCTGGTGTTATCGGCTGCGAATACGCGTCTATCTTCGCCGGGCTGGGGGTTAAGGTCGACCTGATCGACAACCGTGAACGCCTGCTGTCCTTTATGGATGACGAGATCTCTGATGCCTTGAGTTATCAGTTGCGTAACAGCGGCTGTACCATTCGGCATAACGAAGAATATGAATCAGTAGAAGGCGATGATCACGGCTGCATCCTGACCCTGAAATCGGGTAAGAAGATCCGGGCCGATGCTTTCCTGTGGTGTAATGGCCGTACCGGTAATACCGATAATTTGGGTCTGGAAGAGATCGGCGTCAAGCCCAATAGCCGCGGGCAACTGGAAGTGGATGATCATTACCGCACCGCTGTGCCGGGTCTGTACGCGGCGGGTGATGTGATCGGCTGGCCAAGCCTGGCATCCGCGGCTATCGATCAGGGCCGTGCGGCCGCGTCCGATATGCTCAAAGCGGATGATTTCCGTCACGTGTCGCAGGTGCCTACCGGTATCTACACCATCCCGGAAATCAGCTCTATCGGTCATACCGAGGCGGAGTTGACGCAATCCAAGGTGCCTTATGAAGTAGGGCAGGCCTTCTTTAAGGATATCGCCCGCGCCCAGATCTACGGCGAGCCGGTGGGCATGCTGAAAATTCTGTTCCATCGTGAAACACTGGAGATTCTCGGCATACACTGCTTTGGTGACCGGGCGTCCGAGATTATTCACATCGGGCAGGCGATCATGGACCAGGAAGGCGAAGCAAACACCATTAAATACTTCGTTAATACCACCTTTAACTATCCCACTATGGCGGAAGCTTTCCGGGTCGCGGCGATCGCGGGCCTGAACAGAATCGCCAATATCTGATCAACCTGCAGACTATCCCCCTCTTGGCGGTGCAAGGCCGTCGGGAAGGGGGATACTGTTCAGACTGCAGTGACTTTCACCGCGCAGTATTTCACTTCGGCTATTTTACCGTCCGGATCCAGCGCATCGTTGGTTAACAGATTGATGGCCGCTTCCACGAAACCAAAGGGCATAAACACCTGCCCGGGCAGTAAACCGCTATCGATGCGTGTTGCGGTTGTTATCTCGCCGCGCCGGCTCTGTAGTCGCACCTGATCGCCAGCGGCAATACCCAGGCTGGCCAGATCATCCGGACTCAGGGCCACCCATGCCCGGGGTTCCAGCGCGTCCAGTACCGCGGAGCGGCGCGTCATCGAACCGGTATGCCAATGTTCCAGCTGCCGGCCTGTCAGCAGTACCCAAGGGTAGTGTGCATCGGGCCGTTCATCGGCATAGCGTAGCGGTGCCGGAACCAGGCGGGCTCGTCCGGTCGCGGTCGGGAACGAGTCTCTGAACAGTACCGCCTCACCGGGTTGCTGCTCCGTTGCGCAGGGGTAGGTGACCGAGTCTTCGGTTAAGAGCCTGCGCCAGCTGATTCCGCTCAGGCTCGGCATAGCACTGTGCATCTCGGCATAAACATCTTCAGTTTGCATCTCCGGCCAGTTCAGTCCCAGTCGATGGGCTAGCTGCTGAATAATCCACAAGTCCTGACGCGCCTCCCCCGGTGGCTCTACCGCCTGCCGGCCCAGCTGGACACGCCGGTCGGTGTTAGTAAAGGTGCCGGTTTTTTCGGCAAAACCAGAGGCCGGTAAAATCACGTCGGCATAGGCCGCGGTTTCTGTCATGAACAGGTCCTGGACCACCAGGTGATCCAACGAGGCCAGCGCTGCCCGGGTTTCATTGAGGTTGGGGTCGGACATGGCGGGATTCTCGCCCATGATATAGAGGCCGTTAATTGTCCCTGCGCGCGCGCCGTGCATGATTTCGACCACGGTCAGCCCTGGATCCGGAGGGAGCTTGCAGTCCCAGAGCTGTTCGAAGCGGGTCCGTGCGGCGTTATTGTCGACTCGCTGATAGTCGGGCAGCATCATCGGTATCAGGCCGGCATCGGAGGCACCCTGCACGTTATTCTGTCCCCGCAGAGGATGTAAGCCGGTGCCCGGGCGGCCAATCTGGCCGGTGATCATCGCCAGCGTTATCAGGCAGCGAGCGTTATCGGTACCATGAACGTGCTGGGATATGCCCATCCCCCAGAAAATCATGGCATTGTTCGCCGTTGCATAGCACCTGGCGACTTCGCGAATCCGCGTGGCCGCTATGCCGCACAGTGGAGCCATCGCTTCGGGGCTGAAGGCAAGACTCGACTGACGGAGTTCGTCGAACCCTTCGGTGCGTCGGGCGATAAAATCCTGATCATAGAGCTGCTCGTCGATGATGGTATGAATCAGCGCATTGAGCAGGGCCACATCCGAATCGGGCAAAAACTGCAAGAAATAGCGGGAGTGCCTTGCCATCGGAATACGGCGCGGATCCATAACGATGAGTGTTTTACCCGCTTTGGCCGCATTCTTCATAAAGCTCGCGGCGACCGGATGGTTACTGTCGGGGTTGGCGCCGATGACGACGATGACATCGGCATCGCGGACATCGGCGACGGGGTTGGAAACAGCCCCGGAGCCCACGCCTTCCAGGAGTGCCGCCACGGATGATGCGTGACAAAGCCGGGTGCAGTGATCGACGTTATTTGTCCCCAGGCCCGTTCTGATCAGCTTTTGAAACAGGTAGGCCTCTTCGTTAGAGCCCTTGGCAGAACCAAAACCAGCCAGAGAGTGGCCTCCTTTGCTATCGCGAAGTGTCCTTAAACCACTGGCGGCATATTCCAGGGCCTCTTCCCAGCTGGCTTCCCGGAAAGCGCGTCGATAGTCATCGGGGTTCTCTGGCAGGGCGGCGGACTTCTTTGCATCATTGCGGCGTATCAGGGGGCGTAGCAGGCGCTGAGGGTGGTTAAGGTAATCAAAGCCAAAACGGCCCTTGACGCACAGGCGGCCGTGGTTCGTGGCGCCGTTGCGCCCTTCTACGGACACAATTTTATTATCTTCGACCCGGTAGCGAACCAGGCAGCCGACCCCGCAATACGGACAGACGGAATCCACCGCGTTGTTTGCCGAATTACGGGGCTGGATGGTTGAGGCGGATTGCGCGTGTGATTTCAGGTCCAGCGCAGTCGTCGGGCAGGCCTGGACGCATTCACCGCAGGCGACGCAACTACTGGTAGCTAAAGACTGGTTTAGATCGAAACTGATCTGGGTGGCAGCTCCCCGGCCGGCCCAGCCGATCACATCGTTGACCTGTTCCTCGCGGCAAGCCTGCAGGCATCGACCACACTGAATGCAGTTGTCGAGGCTGACGTTTATGGCCGGGTGGGACAAGTCCGCGGCGGGGAACGTTTGCCGAGGCGGAAATTTCTCTGCGTTGGCGTTGAGTTCCTTGGCCCAGTAGCTGAGCTCACCTGCCTGCGCAGGGTGTGCGACCTCAGACAGAAGCAACTCGATCACACCGCGTTGGGCGTTGCGTGCCCGGGAGCTGCGGGTGTGCACCTGCATACCTTCCGTGGGTTGGCGACGGCAGGCCGGACTCAGGGCTTTTTCATCGTTAATTTCAACCATGCAGGAGCGGCAATTGCCATCGGATCGCTGGCCTTCGCAGTAACACAGGTGCGGTATCGGTTGCTTAAGGCGTATCGACGTTTGCAGAATCGATTCGCCGGCATAGCCCTGCACCTGCTCGCCGTCGAGGGTGAATGTGACACTTGCGCCGTTGTCGGCTGTGGATCGACCATGACCTGACATGTTAATTCAGCTCCTCGGAAAAGTAGCGTATCACACAGAGTAGCGGGTTGGGGGCTGCCTGACCGAGCCCGCAAATCGACGCCTCCTGCATGGTGCTGGCCAGCTCTTTGAGCAGTGGCAGGTCCCAGTGGGTTCGTTGCATCAGTTCGGCCGCGCGCACCGTTCCTACCCGGCACGGCGTGCACTGGCCGCAGGATTCATGGGCGAAAAAACGCATGGCGTTAAGGGCCAAATCGGTCGCGCGATCCTGCTGGGAGAAAATAATGACCGCTGCAGAGCCGATAAAACAGCCATAGGGTGTCAAGGTGTCAAAATCCAGTGGCAGGTCATCCAGGTGCGCGGGCAGTATGCCCCCGGAAGCGCCGCCCGGGAAGTAGCCGTATAAGTGATGCCCGGGGAGCATGCCACCGCCGTACTCATCGATCAGTTCCCGTGCAGTAATCCCTGCAGGAGCCAGATAAACGCCGGGGCGCTGAACCCGGCCGCTTAACGAGTAGGTACGCAACCCATGCCGTCCATGACGGCCCTGGCTGGAAAACCACTGGCTACCTCGTTCTACAACTTCTCGAATCCAGTAAAGTGTTTCGGCGTTATGTACCAGTGTCGGACGTCCGAACAGGCCGCGTTCAGCCACGTAAGGTGGCCGCTGTCTGGGCATACCTCGCTTACCTTCCAGCGATTCCAGCATGGCGGATTCTTCACCACAGATATAGGCACCCGCGCCGCGCCGCAACTCGATCACGGGTAACGGTCCCGGCGTGCTTGCGTTTAAAGCAATTAACTCCTGCTCCAGCATTTGCCGGATCCCGGTGTATTCATCGCGCAAGTAGATCATGATGCTGTCGCATTGCGTGGCCCAGGCGGCGAGCAGAGCGCCTTCCAGAATTCGGTGCGGGTCTTGCTCCAGATAGAAACGATCTTTGAAGGTACCCGGTTCGCCCTCGTCGATATTGACCGCCAGGTAACGGGGGCCCGGCTGTGCCTTGACCAGAGACCACTTTTGACCGACCGGAAATCCTGCGCCGCCCAGGCCACGCAGTCCGGAATCGGCCAGTGTCTGGATGAGTGAGTCGGCCGAATAGCTGCCCGACTGACAGTTCTGCAGCAACTGATAACCGCCCTGGCGCCGATAGGAGCGGTAATCGGTCAGAGGGTTAGTTGCCGGTGCTTGCAGGGCGGAGCGGTCCAGTGCCTGACGAATGCGCCGCACGTCGGCGCGGGGTATGGGGTTTGTGCCGAGTACGGCAACAGGGGCATCGGCGCAGCGTCCAACGCAGGATACCGGCTCAATGTTTAGCTGGTTTCCGAGTGCCTGTCGGGTCTGTTCAATCAGGCTGCTGCTACCCTGCATGCAGCACGATAGTGAGTTGCAGACTCGCAGCGTGGTTGACGTGGTGTCCTCATCGCTGAGGGTAAAATGATGGTAGAAGCTAGCGACTTCAAACACTTCCACCGGCGCGAGTTTCAGCATCTCTGCCAGTGCACCGAGATGCTGTTGGCTGAGCTTTCCGTGACGATCCTGGATCTGGTGCAGGTATTCGATCAGTTTGTCACGGCGTAGCGGGTGTTCGAGCAATGCCTGAAGATGAATGAGTGCCTCAGCATCAACAGGCTGTTGCCGTGAGGGACGTTGGCGTGAACCTGATGTCTGAATAATCACAGCGCTTTCCTTATACAGCAGGGGTAATAAGGAACAGTTTACACCGAGAGCGTAGCGGGCATCATCGGTATGTGCGAATAACCGATGCGGTTTGGGCTGATCGCATCGGGTATCGCTTTATTTCGGGCTTATGAGTGCTAGTGGTGGGGGGTGTGGCCGGGCGCTTGGGTTATACGCTTCTGCTGCTTGATGTTGTACATCAGCCTATCCACTTCGGTCAGCATCGCTTTGATGTCGAGATTGGTATCGGCCTGGTAGCTCTTGGCACCGACACTGGTGGTGAGTGGCGGCAGTGCATCCCGGTGTTGCTTGAGCATATTCAGCTTGCGTTGAATTCTGACCGCGAGGTTTTCCAGGTCTTCTCCGCGACGGATAAACACCAATGCCGCGAACTCATCGTCACCGATCCGAGCGGCGATGTCCGATTCGCGTAATTCGCTGGTTAGGGCATCAGCCAGTGTTATTAAAGCCGTATCCCCCATCTGGTACCCCAGCTGGTCATTGATAGTGCCGAGATTATCCAGGTCGAAATACATCAGCCCAAAGGTATGTCCGTAGCGTTTGGCAAGATTGAGTTTTTGTATGGCCAGGGTATCGAAGCCGCGCCGGTTGTAGATCCCCGTCAATTCATCGGTCAGGGTGAGCTCTTGTAGCTCACAACGATTAACGTAATCTTTAAGGTCCGCTTCAAACAGGGTTGTAAAGGTCTCAATGAGCTCAAAATAAGGCTCATGATAGTCCGTAACCTGTTGGTCCAGAACAACAATTGAGCCGAAAGGTAAGCCACCCGGCCAGAACAGGGGTAAGCCCAGAAACGAAATAAAACCGTCCCGGTGGTACTCCGGGTTGCTATCACGGTTCTCTTCCACCCGAATGTCACGGATATACAGCTCTTTGCGGCAGTTGACGACTTCCTGGGCAAAATTATGCGTGCTCAGCGGGACCAGTCCACCGGCCGGGTACGGATTGTTATTTGAATTGCTGGATACGAGTATCTGATCGCCGTTGTGGGTATGCTGCGCGATAAATACCGTAGGCGAATGGAACAGCCGGGCTAAAAGGTCAATGTGTTGCTGCCAGTGCTTCAAGGGTACGGTTGTTTGATCCGAATCGAGCAGCCAGGCATCCCAGTCGATCATAAAGTGCTTCCTACTTGTTGTTACGCATCCATGGATAGAGCAAGAAAGTATAGCTCAGTAGGTTGATCTGGTCTCTATCAGACTTGGGCGCAGCAGTCTGAATAAAATGGTGCGGCCGTATAATGATGTTGACGGTTATTTTAACGGAGCAGCCTCGAGTAAATTGTAAAGCTCTAGTGCGCTGTCGCCCCAAGGCAAGTCTGCATGACTGGTTAATATGGTCTGCAGTTCCTTTTGCGCTTCTCTATTGCGGCCTAATTCACTCAGAGCACTGGCCAGATGGTAGCGTATCAAAGGGTCGCTATCGCGAGATACCGCTTCTCGAAGGTATTTTAATCCGTCACCTGGCGCGCCTTCTGTAACCAATATCCAGCCGTAGACGTCAAGTGCGATAGGCGAAAAAGGCGCCATTTTGAGGGCCTTTTCGGCTGTTTGTTTAGCTCTTGGGTCATTGTTTAGCTGGTATATACGAGCCAAACGGCTGTAAATTAAGGCGTCATCATTACCATTTTGTACCAGCATTTCATATTGGCTCTGCGCATCTATAAATTGGTTTAGTGATAGATAAGTTCTGGCTAAGTTCCGTCGGGCTACGGCATCCTCTGGGTGGTCTGCAGACCATTGCTCCAACCACGCGATGGCTTCTTGTTGCCGCCCTAACAAGAACTTGGTTTTGAAAATACCTTGCGCTGTTAATGGAGATGGGGCTAAGTCGAGACTCCGCTTATAGGAAGACAGGGCTATTTGATACTGACCTTTACGTAATGCTATATCGCCCAGGAAGTGCTGGCCCTGAGCTGTTGATATGGGGTCTTGAGTCAGTTCAAACGCTCTTCTCTGTGCTGACTCTAAGTCATTTGTCAGTATATCAAGGCGTATCAAGGCTTCGGTGGCTTTGACTTTCTGTGTGAGAGTTGCTTTGAACAGCGTGTGACGAGCCCCCGCATAATCTTTCAGTTCAACCTGAGATGATGCTACCTCTATCAGTTCGTCCCCTGAATAGAGGTGGCTTCGGGTCGCTTTTTTAAAGTTATAGGCGGCTGGTTTGTATAAGTTGTTTTCCATTTGAGCCCGAGCAAGGCTCAGCAGCGAATCTTTATGATCAGGAAAGTTTTTTAGCATTAGTTGTGCATGCTTAAGGGCCTGACCTGCATTATCTGTCGTCAAATACAGGCTGATCAATTTTTTAAAGGCGTGAGGGGAGGGG
>JBFGYY010000081.1:0-9624 GCA_041587095.1 Motiliproteus sp.
CACCACACCGACTTTATCCGGTACCGCTACATTAGGCGCGGGTGAGACCCTGGCAGTGGAAGTCGGCGGCGCGACCTACACGGTTACGCCTGACGGTTCCGGTAACTGGACGCTGGATCTGGGCCGCGCCACGCCCACCAGCGGCACGTTGGCATCACTGACAGATGGCAGCTACAGCGTGATCGCGACCGTGACCGACAGCGCGGGTAACAGCACGGCGGATGCGACCAGCAGCGAGCTGGTGATTGATACCACGGCACCGACCGCACCGACTGTCAGCAGCCTGACCACTAACGACACCACACCCACCATCACTGGTAGCTTCGACAGCAGTGACAGCACCCTGACCAGCGTGGTCGTCGATGGCGCCACCTATACGTTGGGGAACAGCAATCTGAGTATCAGTGGCAATAACTGGTCCCTTGCCATCCCCACAAATGATGCTCTGAGTGCCGGAGCTTACGATGTGCTCGTTACCGCTACTGATAGTGCGGGTAACAGCTCTGTTGACAGCACCTCGGGTGAATTGATTATTGATTCTGCGGCTCCGACCTCGCCTACGGTCGCCAGCTTGACCACCAATAGCACCGCGCCCACTCTTTCAGGTACGGCCACACTAGGCGCGGGCGAAACCTTGAGCGTTGAAGTTGGCACTGCCATTTATAGCGTGACGCCAGACGGTTCCGGTAACTGGACGCTGGATCTGGGCAGCGCCACGCCCACAAGCGGCACGTTGGCATCTCTGACAGATGGCAGCTATAGCGTTATCGCGACCGTGACAGACAGCGCGGGGAATAGATCTTCCGACGCTACTGGCAACGAACTGGTGATCGACACCATCGCGCCGACCGCGCCAACGGCTAGTAGCTTAACCACTAATGACAATACGCCGACCCTAAGGGGAAGCTTTGACAGTCGTGTTTCTACGCTTACCAGCGTGGTGGTTAATGGCGTGACGTATTCGGTGAGTGGGGGCGCGCTCTCTACAGCAGGCGATTCCTGGGTGCTCAATCTTCCGGAATCTTCCGCATTGCCTGTCGGACAATACCTGATAGAGGTGACCGTTCACGATGGCGCCGGTAATGAGGCTTCAGGCACAGCGCAATTGATCGTAAACGCTCCAGCACCGCTTATCGAAGATAAGCCAGTTGTTGTACCTGTTCCACCTCCGGTTTCTGGAGGTGGAGAAGGGCAGCAGGGGTCTTCAGTGGAGGTGATTGCAGAACAGCGTCCAGTGGTTTTCTCTTCGCTTCTGTCTGACGATGTGGATAGTTTCAATGAATCACGCACGGAGCGTATTAAACTCAATATCGAGATCACCGATAAGGTGATTCGCCGTGAGAGCAATACGTTCAGTATCTCTGCCAATACGTTTATCCATAATGATAGTAACGAGGAGCTGGAACTGATCGCTTCGTTGGCGAATGGCCAGCCCCTGCCTCAATTTATTAAGTTCAACGATGACGACGGTACCTTTACGATCGATTATGATTTGGCAAAGGCGCTGGAAGAAGAAAATGTCATTATTCGGGTGACCGCCCGGGATAAAGCCGGTAACGAAGCATCAACGACTTTTAAGGTTAAAATTGCTGAAGAGGTACTGTTAGATCGTTCAGAAGAGGATCTCCCATCTGAAGAGAATGCGCTTCCTGAGGCTGAGGAGTCTGCTGTTATTTCAACAGATTCAGGGGTTTTGTTCTATTCTCAATCGGTTATTAATGAGGAAAAAAATTCTCGAAAACCCAGTTTGACAGAGCAATTGACGAATAGCGGTGCATTAGGTGTACGCGCGAGCAGCCAGTCTCTCTATGCGGATATGGAGGCTGTTTCTGCGAGACAGATGGAAGAAAATGTTTAGCGCCTTGTTTAGTGCTGAGATTGGTAACGGCATAATGATTGCGATGGGTTTAATAATGAAAAGGAGTTTTGCGTGGGTTGCGTAAAGAGATCAGTTCATCTCGCCGTTGCTGTAGGTCTGCTTTCAGGCTGTTCAGTTTCTCCCCAATATATTTCTTCCCAGGAAATTATTGAGTCGGCATTGAACGACAGGACTCTGATTTATCATCAACAAGAGGCTCTTGCCGCCCCCCTTTCACTCGAAGAGGCGATGGCGCGTGCAGTTAAATACAATTTAGAGAGCCGCGTAAAACTAATGGAAAAGGCGCTGGCGTTTGGCAACTTTAAGATGGCGCAGCGTGACATGCTGCCTTCTTTGGCAACCTCAGCGGGCTATTACCATCGTAATAACACCTTGGCATCGGTGAGTCGCTCGATTCTGACAGGCGCTGAGTCTCTGGAGCCTTCAACGTCCCAGGATGAAGAACGCAACAGCGCCGACGTTCGGTTTGGCTGGAACGCTTTGGACTTTGGCGTGAGTTATCTTCAGGCTCAGCAAGAAGCAGATCGATACATCATTGCCGAGATGACACGTAAGAACGTGATGCTGAAAATGTTGCAACAGGTGCGAAGTGCCTATTGGCGCACAGCTTCATTACAAAGTATTGAGCAGGATGTGCAGCTGTTATTGACCCGGGCGAGAGGGTCGCTGCAACGTCTGGAAGGCACCCGCAGCGGAGGGCTGTCCAATCCGATTGATGTGCTGAAAAAACAGCGGGCACTTATTGAGATTATTCAGAAACTTGAACAGATGCAGCAGCAGATCAACGCTTCGCAGGTTGAACTCGCGTCTTTAATTAATGTTGATCCGCGCGTGGATGTGGCTGTTTCGGTTGATAGTCCGTTGCGGCTACCTGAACCGCCGGATGATTTTGCAAGACTCGAACGGGCTGCTCTGGCGAATTCTTCCCTGTATACCACACAGTTGTATAACTTACGTATCGACCAACGGGAATCACGTAAGAACCTGATACGCATGCTGCCAAGTATCGATTTTGGTTATGGTTATAACTACGACAGCAATAGCTATCTGGTGAATAACGCCTGGGGGCAGGCGAGTCTATCTATATCCTGGAATATCTTGCGTTTGTTGTCTGCGGGTCAACTCCATGAGCAGGAGTCAGCGCGTAAAGAGTTGGCACTGGCTCGACGTATGGCTGTGAATATGGCGACGGTGGCGAAGGTACACCTCAGTTGGCAAGATTATGCCAACTCTCTGAACCGGATCACACGGTCGACCGAGCTGGATGACATCAATCAGGAACTTTCCCGCCTGTCCCGTCAAGCAAGTGCATACGATGCGGGTAACGATATAGAGTTGATTCAGACCGAGATGCGTGCATTGAGCTCGCATATAGAAAAACAACTGAACTACGCCAGTGCCCAGGAGGCCTATGGCGGATTTCTGTTGAGCTTGGGCCTGAATCCTATTCCGGATAATTACCAACAATTCAGCGTATCCGCTTTAGGTGATGTGATCGCGAAAAGCCTCTTGCAGTGGCGAGAGGGAACTTTCCTTAAGCACGCTGAAGAGGAACCCAGCAACAAGCCAGCAGATGATACCAGTCTGGAGCAGGGTTAGTGTCGCTTCGATTCCGACTGCTGTTATGGCCGGTCTGTTTGGTTTTGGTCGCGATCCTGCCCCGTAGCGTTCTGGGGGATGATCATGCATTACTGGCCGAAATTGAACAGGTCCGAGGACAATTACGCGCGGTGCAGAAGGCGACGTTATCGGCCGGACGCGAAGGAAAAATCAGTGCTGTTTCTGTTCGGCTTGGGCAGTTGGTGAAAAAGGGAGATGCGCTGGTTGATCTGGACTGCAACGAATTGAAAGCCCAGCGTGATGTCGCTCGCGCTCGGTTACAAGCGGCTAAAGATCTGTACCATGTAAACGAACGCCTGGCCAAAGTCAGGAATATTAGCCCGTTAGAGTTAACGTTAAGTGGCTCTGAGGTCGATGTGGCTCACGGTGAGCTTAATCAGATTCGTGCGCGTTTTAGAGACTGCCGGATCGTCGCACCGTTTGATGCCCGAATCGTCGAGCGATTTGCCGATCCTCACGAATATATTCGCCGGGGTGACCCCTTGCTAACACTGGTGAATCCGCACCAGTTCGAAATTGACATGGTTATTCCTTCGCTCTGGCTCTTGCGTGTGGCTGTCGGAACCCCCTTTTCCTTTCATATTGACGAAACGGGCTCTGCGCATGGTGCCGTGCTGCGGAGTATCGTCGGGCAGGTCGACCCGATTAGCCAAACCGTGCGTGTGATAGGGCGGTTCGAACAGCCTGTTGAAGGATTGTTACCTGGCATGAGCGGTGTTGTCCTATTCACGGGTGAGGATGGTTGGACCGATGGCGAACGCTGATGCGCGGCTGGCCGAACTGCTCGCGTTAGAGCAGCGACTGCGTGCCTGTGAGGATCTGAATCAGCTAGGCTATTTGGTCGTAAATGACTTTCGCTTACTGGTTGCCTATCGCAGCGGATGGTTATGGCTCGAAAACGACGCTCAGGTCCAGATCTCGGCTGTTTCGGGCTTACCGGAACCTGAGCGGGGGACGCCTTTTTATCACTGGGCTTCGAAACTGTGTGCGAGCCTGGAAAGCGATGATCGCCGCATCCGCGCGATCACTCCGCATGAAGTGAGCGCCGAACTCGCCGATGAATGGCACGATTATCTGCCCGATTCACTACTATGGATTCCGTTAACAGGCGCGAATGGCACGAGGCTGGGCAGTCTTGTCTATTGTCGTGATGCAGCCTGGCGTGAGGATGAAGTCCGAATTATCGCGCTTTGGGCCGACGCGGTTTCACATGCTATTAAGGCTTTTCGAAGTGCTCAACGTAGTCGGTTTGGTCATTCGTTGCGGCGCTCATTTCGCTGGATTCGACGCCCTCTTGTTCTGAGTCTGTTGGTCATCGCTATTTTAATGATGCCCGTTTCGCTGTCTGTTCTGGTACCCGGAGAGGTGGTTGCGCTGCAACCCCAGGTGGTGCGTGCACCGGTTGACGGTGTCGTCGAACAGGTTTTGGTACAACCCAACGAGCAAGTATCGGCGGGTTCTCAACTGATTCGTTTGGACACAACTGAGTTACGGGCTCAGGAAGAAGAAGCGATACAGGCTTTTTCAGCCGCGCGGGCAGCTTTGCTGCGGGCAAGGCAATCGGCGGTGAATGATCTTGAGCAGGCGAGCAAAATTCCACAATTACAGTCGTTGGTAAGGCAAAAGCAGGCATCATTGGCGCTGTTTCAGGGCAAGCTTGCGCGTACGACGCTAACCAGTGACCGTAGTGGAATTGTGTTGATGGACAATCCCGACAAGATGGCTGGCTTGCCTGTGCGGGTCGGGCAGCGTTTGCTCAGCGTTGCAAGCCCGGATCAGGCCGCGATTGAGCTTT
This sequence comes from Motiliproteus sp., assembly GCA_041587095.1. Lineage (GTDB taxonomy): Bacteria > Pseudomonadota > Gammaproteobacteria > Pseudomonadales > Balneatricaceae > Motiliproteus. Next base: position 5,295 of record JBFGYY010000081.1, read on the forward strand.
GGATTCCGGTTGCGGATAACATTCCGCTACCTGCCGGTGCTCCGGTGGATCTGTTTCTGAACATCGCGCCGGACGCACCGGTAGGCGCCAAGCTCGAATATATTCACTACCAAGCCGAAGAGGACCCGCGAGGTATTCTGGCATTCAGGGCCCGGGCTAGAATTAACCCTGAGCTTGATCTGCCACGCATTGGCTTGCACGGCACCGCGCAAGTCCATGGCGATTCGGTGCGGCTCGGCTATCTGGTTTTTCGTCGTCCTGTAGCGACATTACGGCGCTGGCTGGGGGTATAAATGGAGACTTCTGCATGCCCGGTTATTCGTCAGGACCTGACTCTTTATCCCGCCGAACACGATCCCGATGGCCAGCCATGCTGGTTTTTGCATGACCCCTTATCAAATCGATATTTTCGCCTTGGGCAGCGACTGATCGAGTTGTTGCCTTTTTTGGATAGCCCCGATACCGCTAAAGCGGCTCAAACAGCGAGTCAGAACCTTAACCGGTCGGTCGAGCAGGGAGAAATTGCCGATTTGTGTCAATTTCTGCGGCAAAATCATCTGGTTCGCAGCGATATTGAGCAGCGTCAGATTTATCAGCAGGTTCTGAACCGCAAGAAGCAGAGTGTGTTTACTTCACTGGCGCGCCGTTATTTGTTTATTCGGGTACCGTTGCTGAATCCTGATCCCTGGTTAACACGGAGTCTGTCTCGTGTTCGTTGGTTAGCATCGCCGACCCTATGGTGGGTCTATCTGTTAAGTATGTTGGCGGGCTTAGGCATGCTCGTGCGGCAACCGGATCAATTTTTGGCGACATTTCTCCATCTGTTCACGTTTCAGGGGCTTTTCGCCTATTTTGTTGTTTTGTTTGCCGTTAAATCGCTACATGAATTGGGACATGCCTTTGTGGCAAAGCATTACGGCTGTCGCGTCCCGATTATTGGTGTAGCTTTCCTTGTTGGCTGGCCCGTTCTTTATACCGATACGACGGATGCCTGGAAACTGCTTGAACGCCATAAGCGCATGCGAATTGTGGCAGCAGGGATGTTGGTAGAAAGCGTACTGGCGGGATTTTGTCTGCTGGGCTGGGGCCTGGTAGAGGACGGACTGCTTCGCAGCGTGTTTTTTCTTATTGCGACCTCTTCGTTGCTGATGACACTGGTGGTTAATTTGAATCCGTTGATGCGTTTTGACGGCTATTTTCTGTTTTCTGATTGGTTGCGGCTGCCAAATTTGGAGCAACGTGCGTTTGCCGTCGGGCGCTGGCGGTTAAGGGAGTGGTTGTTTGCCTACGGCGAGGTCTGCCCGGATCCTGGCCGGCAAAGACTCGCCTGGTTTGCTTTTGCAGTTTGGATTTATCGTTTCTTCCTTTTCTTGGGTATCGCGCTGTTGGTTTACCAATTTTTCTTCAAAGCCGCGGGATTGATCTTATTTGCGGTAGAACTGGCTTATTTTATCGGTTTGCCTATTTTGCGTGAATTGGGGCAATGGCGTGTCCGTATGTGGCGAAAACGTTTGCCCTGGCGTGCGCACATTACGCTGATGTTGGCCGTGCTCGGGGTAAGTGGACTATTTGTGCCCTGGCAAACGACGATCACAGCCCCTGCAGTCCTGACAGGTGCCTATCAAAGTTTCTACGCGCCGAGGGCGGGGATGTTACTTTCTGCGTTGCCGGAGCCGGGCCGGCTGGTCGCGGAAGGCGATGCGTTGGTTGAGCTGAATTCTGATGTGCTGGATCTGCAACTTCTGCTGGCCCGTGAAAAGCTGGCGCTGGCTCGACACCAGCTCGGAACCATTGGCTTTAGTGAGTCGCTGCGACGTGAGACGCCGGTAATTAAAAGTCGCCTGAAAGGACTCGCCGGTGAAGTCGCGGAGCTGGAGCGCCAGCAATCGCTGATGATTCTTCGTGCCAAAGGTCAAGGCGAGGTCGTCGAGCGAATGCAAGGCCTGACAGCGGGCGATTGGGTGGCTGCGGGGCAACGATTAGTTGGCATGGTCGATAAAAGCCGCTTGGAGGTAGTTGCGTTTCCGGCTGCAGAAGTTATACAGCGTATTGGTGAAGAGGGTGAAGCACGTTTTATCCCAGAACAGAGAGAGTGGCCTGCATACGACTTGGTGTTAGCATCGATCGATCCGGTAGGGCTCACTGAACTGGATATGCCTTATCTGGCGTCTGTTCATCAGGGCAGTATTGCTGTCAGACCTGCTGAAGATGGGCGTTTACGGTTGCAAGAAGGTCGATATCGGAGTCGATTTAAGGTGGTTGACGCGCACGGCGCAGCACCTGACATAGCACCTGACAGAGTCGTTAGGGGTGAAGTACAGATCCAGGGTCGAGCCGAGTCATTGGCAGCCCGTGGGTACCGTTGGATAGGATTAGTTCTGCAGAGAGAGAGGGGGTTTTAAATGTACAGGATGAGAGGGTATTGGATACCGAAGCGCCGTTCTCTACTGGGTTTATTGGCGGTTCTGACGTTGTTCTCGGCGGGACCTGTTACGGCGGATGGCGGCTACGTGACCCCTTCAATCGGAGCCTATCGACACCAATCAGCGCAGGAGCTTGATGGCAGTCTGTTACTTGGCTTGGGGATCGGTTATCAATGGGCGGAGTTTTTTCGGGCGGAAGTGACCTACCTTGATCTGGATACCGAGCCGAAGAACCCCAGTGTCCTAAGATCTGTCGATATCTCGCATTGGCGCCTCGATGGGCAGCTAGGACTGGGAGTGATCGGACGTTGGCAGCCTTATCTGGGTGCTGGTCTGGGTCGCAGCCGAATAAACCCGCAGGGGAGTGCTGCCGATAGTCAGTCCTACTGGAGCGCTGGACTGGGGGCTCTGTATGTCGTGGATGATAGTTTTCACTTACGCAGTGACCTGCGCTATCAGCGACTCGGTGTAGCGGGCGGCAATGAGCTGGATAACCTGAGTCTTTCCCTCGGCGCAAACTTGTTTTTTGATCTGTTTTCAAGCGCAAAACCTGCGCAAGCTGAGCTATTGAGTGTCAAGGATAGTGATGGCGACGGAGTTGGCGATCAACGCGATAGCTGTCCCGGTACGCTGGCATTGATTAAAGTGGATAGCGAAGGATGTGTGGCCGATGGTGACAAGGATGGTGTTGCTGATTATCGCGATTTTTGTCCACAGACGTTGGCCGGTGCCGTTGTAGATGGTCGGGGCTGCGTGTCTGATCAAGATGGCGACGGTGTCGATAACCAGCGCGATCAGTGCGCAGACACTCCGCCTGGCTTGGCGGTAAACAGCCAGGGCTGTCCTGCCGATGGTGACGGGGATGGTGTGGCGGACCACAAGGATCAGTGCCCGGATACACCCCGGGAATATCAGGTCGATAAACGCGGTTGTTCCAGTCTTACCGACCAGAGCCACCGGATAGAGCTGCATGTACGCTTTAATTCCGGCCGCGCTGAGATTGATGAAGCTTATGTGGAAGAGATCGCGAAGGTCGCCGATTTTATGCGGCGTTTTCCAGAGACCAGCGTGATGTTTGAGGGCCATACCGACAGTTTGGGTGATGCGCAGGTCAACCAGGCCTTGTCAGCGGCGCGGGCAGCCAGTGTCGCGACATACTTACAGGACCATTATCAGATTGAAACGACCCGGATTACTTCGAAAGGCTACGGAGAAAGTCAGCCTATCGCCGATAATAACAGTTACTCGGGACGCGCCCAGAACCGGCGCGTAGTTGCGGTGCTTTCAGCGACATCCAAGCAAGTAATCTGTAAACAGGGATCGACTTGTTGAAGCTGCCGTCAAGGTATTAAAGGCCAGAGCCAGGCGGCTCCGCGGACGCCGCTGGAGTCGCCGTACCGGGCTGGTCGCAACGGCGTACTGACCTGGTCCGAGAAGACGTAGCGTCCCCAGCGCAGCGGGACTTCCTGGTACAGTGAGGCAATATTCGATAAACCGCCTCCCAGCACGATGATATCCGGGTCGAGGATATTAATCACACTGGCGAGTGCCTTGGCCAGCTGTTCGTAATAACGCTCCATCGCCTCCAGGGCTGGCTCGGCGCCCTGTTGTGCTAATTTAACGATCTCATAAGCGGGCACGCCACGTGCATACAGTTGCCCATCAGATACCGTGTCGAACTGATCGCTGTGGGCTAAGTGATGGCGGTCGCCGTGCATTAAAAGCTGCTGATAGTGGGCGCTGAGTCCCGGACCGCTGAGGTAGGTTTCAATACAGCCGGATTTTCCGCAGTAACAGGGCAGAGCGGGCAGGTCGTTGCTGCCGCACCAGGGAAGCGGATTGTGTCCCCATTCTCCGCTGATGGCATTGGGTCCGGACAGCAGGCCGCCACGGACAACGAAGCCGCC
>JBFGYY010000082.1:0-9578 GCA_041587095.1 Motiliproteus sp.
ACCAAGCAGATACAATGCTTTCAGAATCGCAAGGGGCTCATCCATAGAAACCACAACGGCAATAGTCGTTTTAAGGGTTTCCGGCACTATGCGCCATCATCAAAACGAAGTGCCGCCAAATTCCCCCTCAGCCGAGTTTTAACAGGCTCGTAGTCGTCAAACAGAAAGATCAGGTAGGCATCGGCCCGATTATTACTGTGCAATGCCAACAGCAAGGCTTGGCGGTAGTCGCTGCTGAACTCAGGCTCAATATCAAACACCGCAGCCGCAGCCCAATCAGCATTAAATAGCTCTCGGGCCTGCTGGGTGCTGAACTCACGAGTCGGCATTCTGCCAGCTACAGCCAACTGCCCCACCAAGGAATCAAATACCAATGGAAAAATATGATTGGGTTCGGGCGCCGAGCTGTGAGGATCCTGATATTCGATCGTCAAGCGTTGCAAAGGCCGCAGTGCAACTCTGAGCTCCAGCTGCTGATCTTCACTGCGGAAGGCTTTTTGGTAAGGCAGTAAACGGCTCGGTTGAACCACAATAGGCTGTAAGGCTGCACTGACAGTCAGCGTAGCCCCCGACTCCTGCATCAATACCGAAGCATCGGGCGCTCGCGCCCAGCTCGGCAATGTAATCAATAGCAAGGCCCAGAACAGGCCCAATCGCTTAACCATTGCTGGCCTCCATTTTCTGCCAGAGTTGGCGGTGTTTTTCGGCCGCCTGCTTCCAGTCGGGGTTATCGGTCAGCTGAATAAAACGCTCGATATCAGCCAACGCTTCGCTCTGCTGGCCCAGTTCGTAGCGCGCCACAGCTCGATTAAAATAGGGTGCTGGAGTATGGGGGTCGAGTGCGATGCACTGCTCAAAATCGGTAAACGCCTCGGCAAACGCCCCCTGACTGAAGCGTAAGGCACCGCGGTTAAACCAGGCGGCGACCAATGTGGGCTGCAGCTCGATGGCTCGATCCAGATCGGCCATCGCCTCCGCATTCCGAGAAAACCCCCGATAAACCTGAGCTCGATTGACACGGGCACCGGCATCCGCAGGATCCAAGTTGATGGCGCCTTCGAGGTCGCGCAGTGCTTCAGCCAGGCGCTGCTGTTGCAGATAGAGACTGCCACGTACGGCCAGCGGCTGCGCTTGTAGGGGGTGCTGTTGCTGAGCCACAGTTAGCTGGTCGATAGCCTCCTGCTGACGTCCTTCTGCCCAGTGTTCGAGCGCCACCTGAACCATCTTATCGGCACTTAGCCCCAGATGAGGGTCGTAGCTACCATGGGGGCCCGCAGGCTTTTTGTAACCGCGCCCCTCCTCCGCTAACGACAGTACCGGATTAACCGCCATCGTTATCCATCCCAACAGCAGCAATGTCTTCACCAGCTTTCGCATTCACTTCACCCTTTCTCAAAAACAAGGGGCCTACGGATGACTTCCCGCGGACCCCTTTAGCAATCAGAGACCGGCACCAAAGGCACCGGCCCAGTTTTGAAACAACATCAACGCGATTACTTGGTCATCCCTTTCTTCATCTCCGAGTAGGCCTTGAGCATATCGTTCATCAACTCAATATGCTGATCATCGTTGAGCTGACCATCGCTGGAGACCTTGCTCCACAACTCTTCGTTGCTCATCTCCCGGTGACATCCCATACACAGGCCGGTACGGTTCATCGCATCGCGAGTCTCTTTGGGTAGCGAACGAGACAGCGGCCAGTGAGTACCCACGGTCTGTACCTGCTCACCCTTGTCGTTAACGATGGTCGACAGGTCGAAGTCGAGGCCGTCGATCTTAGGGATCTGGATCTGATAACGCTTGGGGATCACTTTGCCGGTCTTTTGGTCGATCAGATCCTCAATCACATCCTCGGTCGAGCGCAGCATAAATACACCGCCGCCGATACCGTAACCCAACGCCTTGGGGTTGTTATGGCAGCTCTCGCAGGTCCGCGCCTTCCGTTGTGCCGAGTGCGGCTGCACCGGTGCCATATCGATACCTAGCGGTACCCGTTCCTGACCCAGCATCTTGGCTTCATCATGAGAGCGGCCTGTCTGGTTGAGGGCGATAGTTTCACCCTTACGATCGACAACGGTGTAGATCACCTGACAACCCGGCATCAGCGGTGTCACCCGACCCTCGCCGTTGATACCCAGCACCGGCTCTTCCCAGCGTAGATAAGAGCGGGTTTCGTAGGCCTTGCCCGGTGCCTTCAAGCCGTGGGTGCCCAGCGGCGATTCCGCAGTCTGTCCATCATTGGTGCGCTGATTGCCGCTAGCTACCCAGTCGCTATCAGACTTACCCTCGCTGTAATCCATCTTCACGTGGCAGCCGTAGCATTGCGGCACCCAGGAAGCGTGGCAGGCGTAACACTCCAGTTTCTCGTTATGTTTAAGCACCTTACCCATCGCCACCATGGCATCGGGACTCTTCCAGCTGTTGGTTTGCGCCAAACTTTTCAGTAGCGGAATCTGGAAGTCGTTGCCGGTGGCCGAGTGCAGAATGGTCTTGTCGCCGTCCTTGACCACATTGCCGAACGGGTTGCCCCGGGTGGTCTTGAGGTAGCCATCCTTCTTGGGATAAGTCGTAGCAAAGGCGGCGGTTTCATTCAGCAGTGAATCGGACAGCCCTCGTGGCTTGTCAGAAAGCTCTTTGTTGAACTCCTCGGAGTAGCCCATCGGCAGCTCCCAAGGATATTTCTCAGGAGTACCATGGCAGTCCTGACACTCGATCTCGACTTGCGCCAGCGTAGTGCCGAAGATATTGCCGTCACCGTGCATATCGATGGTGGTGTGACAGTCCTGACATAGCAGCCCGCCCTTGGGGTTCTCGGGGCGACTCTTGATCTGATGGTGGAGGTCGTCGGAGATAAACACATAGTTCTTGGTGTGCAGCTTGGGCTGCTTTTCACCCTTGGCGTTAAAAGGTGAACCGTAGGGGAACTCCATCAGTCCCTGATAGGTAACACCGATACGCTTGCCGCGGTTGTGGCAGGAGTTACAGGTCTCCACCGGGATACCACCGGATTTACGCGTACCGTGTATACGGTGGCTGAGCATATGGCCCTGCTGCTCTTTATCGATGGTAGGGTCCGAACCCTCGTAGTAACCGTCGTTGCTGTAGAGTACGTGACAGGAGGAGCAACCCATGCCGCGATAATCACCACGCTTTTCTCGCCCTTTAACTCCCACGTGACAGCGCTGACACTGCTGGCGCTGATAGCTGAAACCGGCCAGTTTGGGGTCGGCCTCGATCTCCTCGACTGTGGGCAGCGGCAGCATCTTCAACGCATCGGGGAACTGCTCGACGTGCTCGGCCACCATCTTTTCCATATAGTCCTTGTATTCGGCTGTACCCACCGATGGTCTCTTACCGTCGGTATCGGTGACATCGTAGTTGCCCCAGGGAACTTTGTAGTCCATCACCTCGGGGATCCCCCAGGTGTGCAAATTGCCCTGAATCTTACCGGCCTCGGTATTCATCAGAGCACGCTCGAGTCGGTAGACATAACCTTGGTGGCATTGGCCGCAACTCTTGTCAGCGATCCAAAGACTACCCGGGTCAGGGTAGAAAGTGTCGGGCCCATTGGCGCTTAGTGCTGCCGGTGAACCGCTGTGGGCCCCTGCTTTGGTGGTGGCATCGGGTGTGCCTCCGTGGCAAACCACGCAGCCCCCCGGGTCGCCCATGCTACCGCCGATTGCTTCAATCTGCAGCAGCATCACGCTACCTTGCTCACGGATTTTTTCTATACCAGCGTGACAGGACTGACAACCCTTTTGCTTCGCCAGCTCGGCGGATACCGTTTCAAACTCACCCGCTTTAGCAACCGCCTGAGCCGACATCACGCTCAGAAGCAGTGCCATCATCGCAGTCAACGTGCGCATGGCGATCCCCTTCCATAGAATTAAGTGATTAGAAAAAGTGTTTATCTAGCATAGTAGAGATTGAATTTATGTGGGGATGTATGGCTGGTAATTTTTGCTCCCTGAGCATAACCAAGACAAATGGAGGAGAGCCTGCTCTATATAAACATAATGGTAAGGTAAGGATCTGCTTCAACGCCGAGGCGTTAATTCATAGCTCTGGTTTGCATGCAGCCGTCACCTGAGGATAAGCCAACACGGCCTGTCGGATAAGCTAATGAAAATTAATCCGGCGCCTTCATCGGCAGCGTAACCACCCCTTGGGCAACCAGCGCTTCTATCTCTTGTGCACCCAACCCCAGCGCCGACAACACCTGCCTACCTTCCCCGCCCAAGTCACCGCCTACCCGGTCAGGAACCCTGAACGAGCTTGAAAACTTTATCGGGCAACCCAGCTGCTGCTGGTAACCCCCTTTGCCGTCAGGCACATCAACCACCATCTGCCGCGCCTGTATCTGTGGATGGTCGCGCGCCTCTGACAACGTCAGGACCGGCTCGACACACAGGTCACTGTCCCCGAAAAGATCACACCAATAGGCAAAGTCATGAGCAAGAAACGCCTGCGTGAAAGCCTCCTTCAGCAACGCCTGTGATTCAGCATCCATTTTTCCCAAGTAGATGTGCAGGTCCGGCCTGTCGAGCCGGTCACACAGCCCCAGAAAAAATTTCGGTTCCAGACTGCCGACAGCCATATAGCGACCATCGCGGGTCGCGTAGTAATCGTAGAAAGAACCACCGTTGAGTAACTCTTGCTCGGGCTGCGGCTCAACGCCCCCGCCGAGCAGTCCGGCACCGCTCATGGCATTGAGCGCAAACGCCGTATCGGTCATGCTGATATCGATCGACTGCCCGATACCGGTCTGTTCGCGCTGGAACAACGCCGCCAGAATACCGATCACACCATGCAGCGAACCGCCGGCGACATCGGCTATCTGTATACCTTGCGGCACGGGTGCTTGCCCCGCGCGGGCCGAGTAGCCGGCAACCCCGGACAGACCCAAATAGTTGATATCGTGTCCGGCGCGGTTTTTATACGGCCCGGTCTGGCCATAGCCCGTAATGGAGCAGTAGATTAAGCGGGGATTGATCTGTTGCAAGGTTGCGTAATCAAGCCCGAGACGCGCCATAACGCCGGGACGAAACTGCTCGAGTAAAATATCGGTATCGGCAACCATACGCTTTACCAGCTCGATGGCCTGCGGCTGCTTCAGATCGAGGGCAATGGCGCGCTTGCCCCGGTTCAAAAACTGGTGCGCGGCAGAGGAGTCGCCCACCATCGGCGCCAATTCCCGCACCAGATCTGGCCGGCTGGCCGATTCAATACGCAGTACCTCTGCCCCCATATCGGCCAGCATCATCGACGCGTAGGGCCCGGGAAGCAGGGTTGAGAAATCCAGGACTTTGAGCGAATCCAGCTGCCCCATGATCACCACCTGTAGTCATTGAGTCTGCCGAAGGCGTGTGCACAGGATAACAAGCACAGTGCAAGAAACCGGCAAGTACCATAAAAGAAGCGCAACACGATGAACCCGACGGATTCATCATGCTGCGCCTGCCCTGAGCCCCTGCTTATCACAGGGTTGGCTTAACCCGTGTTAAGCGCTGGGCGCCTCGGCAGCAGCCTGCTGGCGTAACAGGAAGCGCTGAATTTTTCCGCTGGGGGTCTTGGGCAGTTCGGCTACAAATTCGATCTCACGCGGGAAGCTATGGGTCGACAGACGCTTCCGCACAAACTGCTGCAACTCGTCGATCAGTGCGTCACTCGGATCCAGATCATTACGGATCACCACGAAGGCTTTCACAATCGTGCCACGCTTTGCGTCGGGTTTACCCACAACCGCACTCTCGGTCACAGCAGGGTGCTCAAGCAGGGTGTTTTCGACATCGGCAGGCCCGATGCGGTAACCCGCCGAAGCGATAATATCGTCATCACGGCCGGTGTAGGAGTGGGACCCGTCACCGTTGCTGATCACCATATCGCCGGTGAGGTAGTAGTCGCCGTAATAGGGATTTTTCTCACCCCAGGTATACCCCTGGAAGAAGAACAGAGGCGAGTTCGGAACATCGACCGCCAGCTGTCCGGTTTCACCGGGAGCAACCTCGTTAAACTTTTCATCCAGCGCCACCAACCGGTAACCCGGTAACGGAAAGCCCATGCAAGCGGTGCGCTCCTCATGCTCAAGGGCATGGAAGTTACCGGCGGTCATACCGGTCTCTGTCTGACCATACTGATCACGTACCGGGCAATCAAACACGCGTTTAACCCAGGTGATCACCTCGGGATTGAGCGGTTCACCGGCACTGCTGGCAACCCGCAGATCGATGTTATAGGCCGCGCGCTCTTTTTCGTGCGCCATCAGCAGCCGGTACGCCGTTGGCGCGGCTGCCAGGTTCGTGATCGCATACTTTTGCATAAAGGCGTAACTGTTATCAGCCGTAAAGCCGTGCTCATTGAAGTGGGTTGTACAACCCAGCAGTAACGGGCCAACCACCGCGTAATAAAGACCGTAGGCCCAGCCGGGATCGGCAACGTTCCAGTAATTATCTTCGGCGCGCAATTCGATGGCATAGGCCATATAGATCCAGAACGACACCAGCGCCTTGGCCGGTACGGCAACGCCTTTGGACTTACCGGTCGTACCGGAGGTAAACATCTGCAGAAAAGGATCTTCACGCCCGATCATCACCGGCTCAAACTGATCAGACTGGGCATCCTGCGCATCGGCGAACAGGAAATCCGCTGCGTCAGCGTGGGTGCCATTCGCATCCGCAACCAGCAGAGTCGTCGGGACACCCTTGACGTCGGCCAACTTAGGCCATTGATCACTGTTGGTCACCAGCAGTTTGGACTGAGCCTGCGTGACGCGGTATTCGATAGCGCCAGAACCAAAGGCGGTAAAGAGCGGCTGATAAACCGCGCCAACTCGCAACGTACCCAGAACGGCGATCATCAGTTCCGGGGTGCGCGGCAGCAGGCAGGAAACACGGTCTCCTTTGCCGATCCCCTGCTGGGTCAGAAAGTTGGCAAACTGTGCCGAGCGTTTCATCAGCTGGGAAAAGGTCATCTCACCGCTGGTGCCATCGATGGCGTCATAGCGCAGTGCAACCCGACCTGTATCGGCATACCGGTCACAGATCTCCTGACAGACGTTGATCCCCTTGTCGAGATCCCCCACAAACTGGCTCTCGATCTGGGCCGGTGTAAAATCCTTGATAAAGTCACTGTAATTATTTTTTTTCATGGTGTCCTTCTGCAGTTCCCGATGGTCGATAGGTTGATGCCCGGCCGACTACCCGCCTGATCACAGACGCTGACCTTCATGGCGTCAATCGCGCAACAACCTTGCCCGACGGCTCGGTTCTTGCGCGCTTAAATCATTGCTAAGCCCTTTAGTCATACAGGCTTACTTGGGCTCCATACGAATGGCGCCGTCCAGTCGAATAACCTCGCCGTTCAGATAAGCGTTGTTAATAATATGCGCCGCCAGCGCCGCGTATTCGGCCGGATCACCAAAGCGTTTGGGGCTTTGCACCATGGCGATCAGAGGGTCGCGTACGGTGTCGGGCATCCCCTTCATCATCGGGGTGTCGAAAATGCCCGGGGCAATTGTCATGACACGAATACCCAGCCCCGCCAGATCGCGGGCTATCGGCAGGGTCATACCGGCAACCGCCGCCTTGCTGGCGCTGTAACCCGCCTGGCCGACCTGACCATCAAAGGCTGCCACCGAGGCCGTGTTGATGATCACACCGCGTTCGCCTTCCACGGCTTCGTTGCTGGCCATCTGCTCTGCAGCCAGACGCAGCACGTTGAAGGTGCCGATCAGATTGATGTTGATTACCTGACTGAATTTTTCCAGCGCCAGCGCACCATTACGTCCGACAGTGCGACCTGCCGGGGCGATACCCGCGCAGTTGATGCAAATATGCAGGGTACCAAAGGCGTTCACCGCCTGAGCGATGGCCGCTTGCACAGAGTCCTCACTGGTCACATCGACCTTAACGAACAGAACCTGCTGGCCCAGACGGTCGGCCAGGGCAAGCCCTGCCTCTTCGTTCAGATCACAGACCACCACATTGGCGCCCTGAGCGACCAGATGTTCGGTGGTCGCCAGGCCCAGGCCCGAGGCTCCGCCGGTCACCAATGCCACGCGATTATTCAGTTGCATGCTATCTCCTTATTCTTGTCATCATGTTCGTTCGGTATGTGGATCAGGCGCGCCTATCACTTTAGGCCTCTGGCCGATCGCTCCAATTCATCGCGTTGCGATCAGTTCACCGTCAACCGATCTCGCGTAGCAGTTCACGGGCGATAATGACCCGCTGAATTTCACTGGTACCCTCGTAGATCGAGGTGATACGGACATCGCGCGCATAACGCTCCAGTGGAAACTCCTTGATATACCCGTAACCACCCAACAGTTGCAGCGCGGTGTAGCAGGCCTTGTTGGCTTTTTCCGAACTAAATAACTTGGCCATCGACGCCGCTTTAGCAAAAGGCAGCCCTTTATCTTTCTGGTCTGCAGCGCTCATCAACAGCAGCCGCGACGCTTCCAGGTCGGTATAGGCATCGGCCATCATCCACTGGACGCCCTGAAAATCAGCGATCTTCTTGCCAAACTGGCGACGCTCGTTGATGTAGTCACGGGAGAAATCCATCGCAGCCAGACCTACGCCCAATGCCAGCGAACCGATGCCGATACGCCCACCGGCCAGCTCACTGACCGCGATTTTAAAGCCCTGATTGAGTTCGCCCATCAGCGCATCTTTGGGTATCCGGCAGTTATCGAAGATCACTTCGTTGGTCACGGAGGCGTGCTGGCCCATCTTCTTTTCAGCTTTAGAGACGCTCAGACCCGGCGCGTCGCGCTCGACCAGAAAACAGGAGATCCCTTTGCCCTTGGCCGCATCGCGATCGGTCACCGCCCACACCACAAATACGCCGGCATATTCGGCACTGCTGATAAATTGCTTGGCGCCGTTGAGTACCCAGCTGTCACCGTCCAGCTGCGCCGTGGTTTTCATGGCCGAAGGGTCGGAGCCGGCAGCGGTTTCGGTCAGGCAGAATCCGCCAGCGGAATATTCGCCACTGCACAGCTTTGGCAGATAGGCTTGTTTCTGGCTATCGGAGGCCACGGCCTGAATCACCTCGGCCACCATATTGGTCACCGACATCGAGACGGCGGTGGATGCGCAGGCGCGGGCGATCTCGGTAACGGCCAGACTAAAGACCACGGTCCCCGCCTCGGCGCCACCGTACTCGGCGTCGACATTCAGGCCCATAAAACCCAGTTCGGCCAATTTTTTCAGATTGGCCAGAAACAGTTTCCGGTCGCCTTCCTGATCCAGCTTCTCAGCCACGGGGGCCAGTTCTGCCTGGGCAAACTTGCGGGCCATATCCTGAATCATCGCCTGATCTTCGCTCAAAGACAGATCCATCACTCACCTCGTTATTGTTGCAGTTGTGCCAGACGGGGCTGAGCCCCATAACAGGCCGATCAGATCAGTTCCAGCGCCACAGCGGTCGCTTCACCACCACCGATACACAAGGACGCCACGCCCCGTGAATTGCCCTGAGCCTGCAGGGCATACAGCAAGGTCACCAGAATACGCGCACCGGAAGCGCCGATCGGGTGGCCCAGGGCACAGGCGCCGCCGTTGACATTGACCTTG
>JBFGYY010000083.1:0-9514 GCA_041587095.1 Motiliproteus sp.
ATGGCAGAACTCAAGGAGGAGTTTGAGGAAGGGAATCTCGAACAATCGACTTTCGATGAGCTCCAGAAAGAGCTGGAGCAAAACCTGCTCGGGGAAGTCGATGATAAGCCCGTTCGGGAGGTGTCGTCGGGACGTGCGCTCTGGGCGCCAATAAGCATGTCGTTAATGGTACCTGTCGCAGCGTTTGTGCTTTACCTGCAGTGGGGTGCGAGTGATCGATTGGCGATGGAACCGGAACCTGAGCAAACCGCTAATCACCCGCCGTCAAATCATAACGGCCAGGGTATGGCCGCGCAGGTTGAAAAGCTACGGAGCCGGTTGCAAACCACCCCGGATGATTCACAGGGCTGGTTTACCCTGGGGCGCACCTACCTGGCATTAGAACAATACCAAGAGGCACATGATGCTTTCGCAACGGTTACTCAAATAGTCGGAGAACATGCCGAAATACTCAGCCAGCAGGCGCATTCTCTTTATCTGTTATACGGACACCAAATGACCGCCGACGTGCAGGCACTTATTGATCGGTGTCTGGAACTCGATGCAGAGGATCCGGGAACATTGGGCTTGTTGGGAATTTATGCCTATGAAACGGGTCGATATGTAGAAGCCATTGAAACGTGGCAAACTGTTATTGCCAGCGACCGTCCAAATGTAAATCGTCAGGGCTTGCAGTCAGCCATTGATCAGGCAAAGCAGCAGTTAGCCCAGCAAGGGATCGATTATCAGCCGACTACTGTTTCGGATGTTAAGAGCGATAGTCAGGCGGTTGCTTCCTTAAGTGTTGAGGTAACGCTGGCTCCCGAGCTACTGGGGCGTACCCAGCCTGATCAGGTCGTCTTTATCTATGCTCAGGCAGTACAAGGCCCAAAAATGCCGTTGGCCGTTGCCAAAATGAAAGTCAGTGATCTGCCTGTTCGGGTAACACTCGACGATTCCATGGCAATGGGGCCTATGGCCAAGCTTTCTTCAGTCGACCAGGTACAGATTAAGGCCACAGTGACGCAGTCAGGAACGCCAGGCGCCAAACCCGGGGATCTGTTGGGGATGTTTGGCCCCGTCATAGTTGCCGGTCACGATAGCCTGATTCAGATAAACATAGATCAGATCGTTCAGTGATGGATGTGACGACTACTCATAGATAAGCGGAGAGAAGAGTCATGACTCCCAAGCGTAAAAAACGGATGGCCTTTGTACTGTCGATCGTCGTCGGCGTTAGCCTTGCGGTGGGGCTTTCGCTGTATGCGATTAATCAGAACCTGAACCTGTTCTTTTCACCCACTCAGATCGTGAACGGAGAAGCCCCGTTGGGTAAACGGATACGTGCCGGAGGTATGGTTGTTGATGGCAGCGTTGTCCGGGATCAAAGCAGTCTCAAAGTTAACTTCGGGATGACCGATTATCAAGAATCAGTCACCGTGGAATATACGGGCATCCTTCCTGATCTGTTTCGTGAAGGGCAGGGCATTGTAGCCCAGGGAACCATGCAAGCTGGCGGCATCTTTGTTGCGACAGAAGTACTTGCCAAGCACGATGAAACTTATATGCCTCCGGAAGTGAAAGCTGCGCTGGATGCTGCCGGAAAAACTGCTGATGGCAAGGACCTGACATCAGCAGCAAACAAAGAGGGCTGAACCGATGATTCCTGAACTAGGAACCTTTGCGCTGATTCTGGGGCTTTGCCTGAGCTTCGCGCTTGGTACGATACCGATGGTGGGCGCTTCCACCAACAACGCCATGTTGATGGGCTATGCCCGTCCGCTGGCTACGGGCATGTTCGTGTTTATTACGCTGAGCTTTATCTGCCTGATTAATGCCTTTATGGTCGATGATTTTTCGGTCGTTTATGTAGCCAATCATTCGAACTCCGCACTGCCGGGCATCTTTAAATTCAGCGCCGTTTGGGGCGGGCATGAAGGATCGTTGTTGCTCTGGGTCTGGATACTGAGTGTCTGGACTTTTGCCGTAGCGCTGTTCAGCCGCCACATGCCCGACGATATGGTCGCGCGGGTATTGGCCGTTATGGGGATTGTTGGCGTCGGTTTCTTGTCGTTCGTACTCATAACATCAAATCCTTTTGCCCGTCACTTGCCTAACTTTCCTGCCGACGGCGCAGACTTGAACCCCTTGTTGCAGGACCCCGGCCTGATCATACACCCGCCGATGCTGTATATGGGTTATGTCGGATTGTCGGTTGCCTTTGCCTTTGCGATCGCTGCTTTGCTGAGCGGACGGCTTGATTCCGCCTGGGCGCGTTGGTCACGCCCCTGGACAACGACTGCCTGGGTTTTCCTAACACTGGGTATCGCACTTGGCAGCTGGTGGGCCTATTACGAATTAGGCTGGGGCGGCTGGTGGTTCTGGGATCCGGTTGAAAATGCTTCATTCATGCCCTGGTTGGTTGCTACAGCGTTGGTTCATTCATTGGCTGTTACCGAAAAACGCGGTGTCTTTAAAAGCTGGACTCTGCTTCTGGCGATCTTTGCTTTCTCGCTGAGTCTGCTGGGTACTTTCCTGGTCCGTTCCGGCGTTCTTACCTCGGTACATGCATTTGCAACGGATCCGACCCGGGGCTTCTTTGTTTTGATGTTATTGGCCATCACGGTGGGGGGCTCACTGCTGCTGTACGCCATTAAAGCACCGGCTGTGCGTAATGACTCCACCTTCACCCTGATGTCACGGGAAACACTGCTGCTGATTAATAATATTATCCTGGTTGTTGTCGCCATTACCGTATTGCTGGGCACGATTTACCCGTTGCTGGTCGATGCTCTGGGTATGGGCAAAATCTCGGTGGGGCCGCCGTATTTTAACGCCTTCTTCGTGCCTCTGATGAGCTTATTGGCTGTGATTATGGGTGCTGGCATCCTGTCCCGCTGGAAGCGCACCGACCCCAAAGCACTGGGTAAGGCACTTGCCATATCTGCTGGCATCAGCGTTGTGATCGGCATTATCTTCCCGCTGCTCTACGGTGGAGATATACATTTGGGCTCGACTCTGGGAATCGCCCTGATGGCCTGGATTCTGCTGGTCAGTATTCGGGATACCCTGAATAAATTGAGCAATCGGCGTGATAAATTGGCTGGCCTGTTTAAGTTGTCCCGCAGCTACTGGGGAATGACACTGGCGCATATCGGTGTCGGAATCAGCATCGTCGGTATTGCCATGGTGGTCGTTTATGACGATCAGCGCGATCTTCGCATGGAACCCGGCGAGCGGGTGGAAATGGGTGATTACAGCTTCGAGTTTCAGGGGATGGAACGGGTTCAGGGGCCTAATTACGTGTCAGACCGGGGGCATTTCAACATCTACAAAGATGGCGAGCTCTATAACGTATTACTGCCTGAAAAGCGTCGCTATAACGTTCAGCAATCGATGATGACCGAAGCCGCGATCGATCCGGGCTTGTTCCGCGACCTGTATATCGCTCTGGGAGAACCGTTGGGCGGTGGTGCCTGGGCGGTACGGATTCAGTATAAACCGTATATCCGCTGGATCTGGCTGGGAGCCTTGTTTATGTCGGCAGGTGGCATACTCACCACGCTGGATAAACGTTACCGTAGAAAAGTTCTGAAATCTGAAGCGAAAGCTGCGCTGGCCTAAAGGGAGTTACACATGCGTCGGGTATTGTTGTTTATACCGCTGATCATTGCGCTGGTATTAGGGGGGTTTTTCTGGAAAGGACTCTCCCTTAATCCGCGCGATATGCCATCAGCGCTGATTAATAAGCCATTTCCTGAGTTTCAGATAGCGTCATTGGCGGACCCGCAGCGCATGGTTACGCGCAGTGATTTGATCGGTCGTCCGGCGCTGGTGAACGTCTGGGCAACCTGGTGTCCGTCGTGCAAAATTGAGCACCCACAACTGCTTAATATTGCGCGTAATGAAGGGGTTAAAATTTATGGAATTAACTACAAGGACGATCGGGACAAGGCGAAGCTGTGGTTAAGGCAGTACCAGGATCCGTTTGCCCTTAACATCTTTGATGAAGAAGGTCGTCTGGGGCTTGATCTTGGCGTTTACGGTGCTCCGGAAACCTACATTCTTGATGCTCAAGGTATTATTCGATACCGGCATGCCGGGCCGATCGACATTGCCACATGGGATAAAATGCGGGATATGCTCAAGCAGATCAGTCAGGAGAGCTAAGGTGAACAAGCATGTTTTTCCAAGTTGGAAGGCTGAGTAATGGCAGCAGCGCTGAGTGTACACTTACTGGCAGCCGTGGTGTGGGTGGGCGGTATGTTGATGATGCTGTCCGTGGTTCGTCCTGCGGCCGTTGCGTTGATTGAGCCGCCATTGCGATTACGTTTTTTCTGCGAAATGTTTCGTCGTTTCTTTGCGTTAGTCTGGTTGGCAATTGGAGCGTTGCTGGTCACCGGTTTCTGGATGGCGCTGGTGCCCTTTGGCGGTTTTGCTGCAGTCGGCTTTCATGTCCATATGATGCTGGGACTTGGGCTATTGATGGTCGGCTTGTTTGCCTTCTTGTACTGGGGGCCTTACGCACGCATGAAACAAGCGCTGCAGCAGGAAGACTACCCGCAAGCTGCGGCAACCTTGGCCGTTATTCGCCGCATTGTGACGGTAAATACCGGCTTGGGGGTTGCGGTAGTGCTGGTTGCGTCCGCAGGTCGCTACATCTGAGTCATGCCACGCCAGCCCGGTGGGGCCTAGCTTTTTTCCAACGGCCCAAAGAGAGGCAAGTGACGCACAATGCTTTGTGTGTCACTTTTTCTCCCCCTCGATAATTGCGCAATGAATAGCCTCTACGGTGAGCGCCATCATTTATCGGCGGGGCTGTCTAAACCCGAGTCGAGCTGTTCACTCCTGATCTTTGAAGCTACCCGGTAGTACGGCGGGACGCTCTTTGGCAGGTTTTTGGTCGCAACGACCGCGTGACGGTGCATGGCATCGCTGCCCTTCAGACCAACTAGCCCCTTCCAGCCAGCTCCCATCAAGCTTTAGGCCGGTTAAATCCAACCCATCGAGTCTGGCATCACGCAGATCAACGCCGCTGAGATCAGCGTCCTGCAGATTCGCGCCGCGCAAATTTACGTGGGATAGATTCGTGAGTTTGACGGCATGATTGGCTGCCAGATCGGTCTCGTTCAGGTTGGCGCTTTGTAAATTACTGCCGGAAAGATCGACCCAGCGCAGTACGGTTCGATGCAAGTTTGCGCTCATCAGATTACTGTTGGTCATTTTAACCGCAGTAAGCTGTGAGTCGGTTAGATTGGCCTGGCTCAAATTTGTTTCAGTCAGATTCGACCAGCGCATCATGACCCGGTTCAGAGTGCTTCCGGCCAGATTAGCGCCGCTAAGGTTGCTCTGGTTTATTTGCGCCCAGCTAAGATTCGCCCCCATAAAATTACTGCGCACCAAATTCGTCTGCACCAGATTGGTATTGCTGAGGTTGCTGTTACCGAAGTTGGCCTCCTCAGCCTGTGCGCTGTGCAGGTCGGCACTATCCAATGACGCGTTGGAAAAATTGCTGCGAAAAAGGTTGGTCCGCATAAGCTTCGCGCGTGTTAGCGTCGCTTCGCTCAGGTCGCTGTTGCTCAAGTCCGCGCCAGGGAGCTTTGCATGGGATAAATTTGCCTTTTCGAGTTTAGCGCCCATTAAAAGCGCATTGCTGAGGTCACTCTTGGTCAGATTGGCCCAGCGCATATCGGCTTGGGTAAAATTAGTGCCGTTGAGCCTCGCTTTGTCTAACTGGCTACCGGTTAGCGTTGCGCCGCTTAGGTCTGCGTTTTGCAATTGCGCGCCGGTAAGGATAACCATGCCAAGATTGGCTTGGCGCAGGTCAGCGTTGCGCAAGTCTTTTCCTGATAAGTCGCACTCAAACCAGTCTACTTTTGGCGCGGCTGGATCGCGGCATTCGGCAAAGGAAGTCGGGGCCTGTACAGCGTAGAGCAGAGTTACTGCGATAAACGCACGATGCTTCATGTGATGATAGATCCGAGAAGTGGGTTCGACGTGCAAGCATAGCAATTAATGATAATTATGCCATGCGTGCTGCGGATCTAATTAGGTTTTTTGGGGGGGCAGGGGGTCAGGAGATGGGTAATCCCATCATGCGCAGAACCTGAGAGATTTTCTTGTTGGCTTCTTCGATTTTCTCAAGCGCCGCTTTGTAATCTGCACGGCCAGCCAGGTGCTCGGCGTCCTGATAAGCATTGTTGCCAGCTTGCAGTGATTTTTTGGTCCAGGCGTATTTTCCTGACGGGTTCTCAGCCGGTTGTACCATGCGGTACAGGTTGACCAGACCTTGATAACGGTCCAGCTCGTATAAGTACTCTTGTTCCGGGGTATCGAAGTCCTGAGAATAAACAATGGTCGTGCCCCCGCGTAATGCAGAGACCGCAGTAATTGTCAGCATATAGGCTTCATTCAGAAATTCGTTGGCCTCACCATAGTTGTTGCTGGCACCCAGGTGTGAGGCGAGCTGTAGCAGGTGGCTCAGGCGGTCGCTATCAAGGGGGTTGGCATCTTCACTCTTGACCATGGCGCGTTGTACGTACAGGCGAAAAGATTCGATGCTGACCGATAATTCATTAAACCGTGTCTGTTGCGCCTCCCCACGCTCGGTGGCATCGGCGATGTCGCCTGAAGCGTATGAGTAAAACTTCATCGCCTGATCGATTCGTTCATCGGCGGCTTCCAAACGGCCACTTTGCAGTGCTTGCTCTGCGACGTTTAATTGGTCACGCGCATGGGTGAGTCGCTCCTGCGCGAGCGGATTGCTTCCTGATTGGATTCGCCTTGCAGCGGATGAGCCTTCGAGTACCCGCCGCATCAATTCGAGTTTCTGTTCAAGTAACTTGCGCTCACTTTGCATCTCTTTGAGTGACGCGGCCTGAGTGTTCAGGCTCTGCATTGTTATCAGGAGAGCCATCAACGCGAGGAGCATCGCTTTTACATGGAAATGACGTGTAAAGAAGGCAATCGGGCAGGGCATCGTATTCAAAAGTGCATCTCATCGTTAAACTGGGTGGCTGGTACTGGCTGCTTCTGTTGTTTAACAGCCCGGCACTAAAATACCTGAAGCTGCTGCTGGCGCGTGACCTCCCCATGATTGTTCGTAACATAGCGGCAGGAACAAAAATGACAAAAGGCATAATTTAATTAAGGCTACTATAGAGCCTATTACGCGACTAAGTAAATCACTTCAGTATCGTCTGTTAGTCTAGACTCTATATGGATTTGATGCAGAGCAAGTACAATTGATCCTGTGCTGTGTAAAACACTGCGTATTGAGACCGATGGACTATCCGGCTTTCTTCGCCTAATGACATGGGTTGCCTACTTCAGTGTTTCCAGTACTTTTGCAAGGTACCAGCGGGTAGCGAATTATCGGGTTAACCGGAATTGTTATGTGTATACAGATATAACTACCGGCAAATGCCTCTCAAGTCTGACATGAAAAACGACGAGAAAAAGTATGTTGAAAAAACAGTTGTGGTTGAGTTTTCTTATCTGTCTTCTCGCCTATGCGCCGCTGCATGCCCGTGCAGAGTATTCTATGGCCGAGGCGATTAACGAGGCGGGGCGTCAGCGGATGCTGACACAACGTATTCTTAAAGCGTATGCGCAAATCGGTCTGGGAATTCAGCGGGAAGATTCGCGTAAAGAACTGCGCTACAGCATCGAACTGTTTGATTCACAACTGGAACGTCTCAAAGGATTGCCTCTCGATGATCGTACCCGCTCCGTGCTGCGCGGTGTCGAATTCGAGTGGCAGCCGTATAAGGCAATGGCTCAGAGTGGAGTAACCCGGGAGAAAGCGCTGAGAATGCTGGCCCTTAGCGATGAGCTATTGCATCGCAGTCATCGGTTTGTACTCGCCTTGCAAGACCAGGCGGAAACGGAGGCTGCGGTGGCGATCAACGTATCCGGTCGGCAGCGAATGCTCTCGCAACGGCTGGCAAAATTCTACCTGCTGACAAGCTGGGGCGTGCAGACTGTCAGTATGCGGTCAGAAGCCGATAGCGCGCGTAGTGAATTTGAGGGCGCACTGAAGCAGTTGCGATTATTGCCCGTTCATACCGGTGAAATTCAGCAGCAGCTCGACAGTATAGAACTGGAGTGGCAATGGTTCAGATCGGCGTTGGATCAGTCTGACGACGAGCGTTTTGACCTGGTTGTGCTGGGTGCCAGCGATAAGTTGCTTGAATCACTTGAAATGCTGACCGCCCTGTATGAGATGCAAGCATCGACTTGACAGGTGTGTGCTGTTTTTTTGTGCCAGCGGGCATCTTCTGTACGGGACAACCCTGATCCCGCTTGATATCATAATTTCTTTTAGTTGACTATTTCTATCGGAATTATTGATTCGGGAACTGACCTATGCGATTTCAGGGTACAGAGCGTTACGTTGCTACTGATGATCTGCGTTTGGCGGTCAATGCCGCCATTACGCTGCAACGACCCTTATTGGTTAAAGGGGAGCCCGGGACGGGTAAAACCATGCTGGCTGAAGAGGTCGCTTTGGCCTTGGGTAAACCGCTCTTGCGCTGGCACATCAAATCAACCACCAAGGCCCAGCAGGGCCTGTACGAATATGATGCTGTTTCACGGCTCAGAGATTCTCAGCTTGGCGATGATCGTGTGCACGATATCGCGAATTACATCAAGAAGGGCACGCTTTGGCAGGCCTTTGATGCAGACGAGCAGGTTGTGTTGTTGATCGATGAGATCGACAAAGCCGATATCGAGTTTCCTAACGATCTGCTGGTTGAGCTGGATAAAATGGAATTCGATGTCTACGAAACGGGGCAGCGCGTCCAAGCCAAAAATCGCCCTATTATCGTCATTACCTCCAATAATGAAAAAGAACTTCCCGACGCTTTTTTACGCCGCTGCTTCTTTCATTACATCCAGTTTCCCGATAATGAAACTATGCAGCAGATCGTTCAGGTTCATTATCCTGATCTTCAGCGTAACTTAGTGCAGGAAGCGCTGGAGATTTTCTTCCAGGTGCGCAGTGTGAACGGCCTGAAGAAGAAACCCTCTACGTCAGAATTGATCGACTGGCTGAAACTACTCATGGCTGACCAGATCTCGCTGGATGTTCTTCAAAGCCGCGATCCTTCCCGGGCCATACCTCCACTTCATGGCGCTTTGCTTAAAAATGAGCAGGATGTGCATATGTTGGAACGCCTGGCATTTATGGTACGCCGAGAAAAGCGATAAGAGGGCCGGCCAATGCTGATCGATTTCTTCACCAGCTTACGCAAGGCTGAAGTGCCCGTCACCATCAAAGAGTTGCTGGTGTTGCTGGAAGCTTTAAAGCAAAGGGTCGCATTTGCCAGCCTGGATGAGTTTTATTTGATTGCCCGCCTGTGCCTGATTAAGGATGAAAAGTATTTTGATCGATTTGACCGGGCCTTCGGCAGCTATTTTCACGATCTGCAGCAACTCACGGGAATTTCGGATGCCATTCCCGAAGACTGGTTGAGCGCGGACTTTATTCGTAATCTTTCTGATGCCGACAAGAAGCAGATCGAAGCGCTTG
>JBFGYY010000084.1:0-9454 GCA_041587095.1 Motiliproteus sp.
CTACTGACGCACTGGGTTAACCGTCTATCAATAGCGGCTTCAACCGCCGACTGCAGGGCCTGAGCAGGCCCTGCAGCGCACATTCATCAGCCGCCATTAACCGCGCAGATCAGTGCTCACCCTGGGTAATGATCTGCTCGTACACGTAACCGGATATATGAATGCGGTTAACGTCGGAAACTTCCAGAAACTGCACGCCGTACTGATAGCCGGCGTCTGCTACTGAATCACCGACTTCGGTGATATTACGCACGATGGCTTTCACCTTATCGACCCGCACGACCGTGTCGATGACCACCTTAAAGGTCAGCATTAATTCACTGCCTACAGCCGCCAGAGGCGCTTTAGACTGTAGACGCGCACCGCCGCTGCTCATATCAACAATATGGGCTTTTTTCGGCCATGCGCCGTGTAACGTGTCTTTTTCGAACTCTTCAAGCAGGACGGGCAACTCCAGCCGGACACGGCTGGCCTGACGCACGGCGACGGCTTCAATTTTCTGCGGATAGGAAAGGTGTACGTAAAGATAAGGGACACGGCAAGCGCGCATGACCTGAGTCTGAAATCCACAGGCAATGTTATCCGCCATCATCCGCAGCCTTAGTAGCTGGCCCTCGGGTAACATAAACTCTTTACCCTGAACGCGAGGCGCAGTCACCAGGATACTGCCATTCTCAACAACACCAATCAACTTAACCGGGTAACGCTTCGCCGGGTTAATGGTTTCTACACTCAGCGCATCGCCGATTTTATAGTGCAGGTCGACAAACTTTTTCGGCACATCGCCAAACTTCCCCATAGCTACGCTTTAACTCCCTAACCGATCGAAGACGATTCGTCCTGCTTAACATAATGAACAAACGGCTCATGCTCAAGCATTGTGCAAATCCAGCACGAAAAGCAAGGCATCTTCGCAGACAGTTCCCGCCTGGTAATAATTTTTACGGCGCCCGGTAGCAACAAAGCCTGCCGTACGGTACACCGAGGCGGCGGCATGATTCGATTCCCGCACCTCAAGAAACAGCTTCTCGATACCGGTATCCCGCAGCGCCGGCAACAAAGCCCGCAACAGCAATGCAGCGCCCCCCCGACGCTGGTATTGGCGCGCCATGGCGATTGTCAGCAAGTCCGCTTCACCACCGCCAGCGCGTGCCAGCAGATGGCCCACAACCCGACCCGATAGCTCAGCCACCAGACAGATATCCTGATTGTCGAGCGCAGATGCAAGCTGCTGCTGCGTCATGGGGTCGGTGAACAAGTCTCGCTCATGCTCAAGCACCGCTATCATATCGGCACAGACCATGGGCCTGACTGACATCGCTCCCGGATCAATCAAGGAAGGTAATCCTGAAGCTGCAGCCACAACTCTCTCTTGGCGCCGGGAATTCTGAGCAGCTGATCCAGGGACTGTGTTTCCAGACGAGCAGGCGCCTTATCTGCCCAATGCTCCGGCACAAACGCCGCGGCCGCTTCGCCCATCGTCATGATCATATCCGGGGCTTGCGGCGACAGTTTGCGCAAGCGTGCGAGCACCCCCTGACGCGCCAGGTCCGGCCCCTGATCCAGCGAGGGATTGTGAACTAAGGGCCAGTTAAAGATCTCAATGGGCTCTGAACCCATCTGCCTGCCCAGCACCGCGATAATTTCAGCCAACAAACGCCGGTGGGTGGTATTCAAACCACCGGGCCGGTTTGGCGGCAGGGTGTTGACGACCACCAGATCCTGGACCTGCAGCAACGCAAGGCTGAATCGAGGCGCAGCCGCAACAGCCTGCACAGTGCGCACTTGCGGTGTAACCGCTGCCGGATCGACACTTTGACGCGGAGGCTGTGACACCCTCGGTGCAACGGATGAAGCGCTATCAGCGTCGACGCCCGGCTCAGCAGTTTTTTCGGCAGCAACGGAACGCACCGACTCAGCATCAACAGCGCCCGCCAGCAGCGCTTTCAGCTCCGAACGTGCCTGCGGTGCCGGTACAGACGTTGCGGGCGCCGATGCCGATACGGCCTCAACAGCCGGGCTTGCCGACCGACTCGTCTCTTTATCGCGATTGCGCCGCCACTCCCAGGACGCAGAGCTCGCCGCACCCGGCAGCTCACGCAGCGGCAACCAACTGGTAACCCCCATCGCGCTGAGATACTGCTGGCGCAACTGCTCCTGCGAATGGCTATACATCGATGTACATTCCGTTGAGGTCGTCAAACCTGCGGGTGCGCTTTTTCAGCATGACTGCTGAGCAAGTTAGCGGCATGAATATAAGCCTTCGCCGACGCAATAACGATGTCGGTATCGGCACCCAGGCCATTAACGATTCGCCCACCCAGCTCCAGACGCACAGTAACCTCGCCCTGTGAGTCGGTGCCACTGGTGATCGCGTTGACCGAATACAGTTCCAGGCTCGCGTCGGTCTTAACCACACTCTCGATCGCCTTGAACGTTGCGTCCACCGGGCCACTACCAGAGGCTGTCGCGTGCTGCTCGACACCGTCAACCATCACCACCAGCTCGGCTACGGGCACCTCGCCGGTCTGCGACGTCACTTTGAGTGAACTCAAGCGGTAATGCTCGCTGATCGCCTCGGCTTTCGCATCGCTGATCAACGCCTGCAGATCCTCATCAAAGATCTCATGCTTTTTATCTGCCAGCTCTTTAAAGCGGGCAAATACACGGTTCAGTTCCGCATCACTGTCAAAGACGGAGCCCAGCTCCTCAAGACGGGTGCGGAAAGCGTTACGCCCCGAGTGTTTGCCCAGCACCATCTTGTTGGTGTGCCAACCCACATCCTGTGCGGTCATAATTTCGTAGGTTTCACGGTGCTTCAGCACACCGTCCTGGTGGATACCCGACTCATGGGCAAAGGCATTCGCTCCGACGATGGCTTTGTTAGGCTGCACCGGGAAGCCGGTAACACCGGACACCAGTCGCGAGCAGGGAACAATCTGCGTCGTATCAATACCGGTCACCAGGCCGAGAATGTCATGGCGGGTGCGAAGCGCCATAACCACCTCTTCCAACGACGCATTACCGGCCCGCTCGCCCAAGCCGTTCACGGTACACTCAATCTGACGTGCGCCATGACTTACTGCTGCCAGGGAGTTGGCGACGGCTAAACCAAGATCATTGTGACAGTGTACCGAGAACACCGCCTTGTCAGAATTAGGCACCGTTTCGATCAGGCGTCGAATGGTCTCACCGTACTCGGCGGGCACCGCATAGCCGACGGTATCGGGAATATTAATGGTGCTCGCACCCGCATCGATACAGGCCTCGATGATGCGACACATAAAATCGAAATCGGACCGGCTGGCATCCTCGAGGGAAAACTCGACATCACCGATCAGATTCCGGGCGCGTTTAACAGCGTGCACCGCCTGCTCAACCACCTGATCCGGCTGCATCTGCAACTTGTACTGCATATGAATCGACGAGGTCGCGATGAAGGTATGAATACGCCCGGAAGCGGCATTGCGTAGTGCTTCACCCGCCCGGTCGATATCCGCATCCAAGGCTCGGGAAAGACTGCAGATCGTGCTGTCCTTGATCGTATCAGCAATGGCTTTCACCGCCGCAAAGTCACCCGGACTGGCAATGGCAAAACCTGCTTCGATCACATCGACACGCATTTTTTCCAGCGCTTTGGCGATACGCAGTTTTTCGTCCTTGGTCATTGAAGCACCAGGGCTCTGCTCGCCATCACGCAAAGTTGTATCGAAAATAATAATTCGGTTGTCGCTCATAACAGGCTCCACGCATCACTGCCAATGCTTAGCAGCTAAAACTAATTCAATAACAAACAGATAATGTTTCTGGCTTTAACCCCTTACCTGCGCACACGGCGCGCGATAATCACCCCCTGTAACGCTCTTAACAGAAGCAACATGATAGATCGTATAGCGCCTCGCAGACCATGCTGCCGTGCCTAGAATGACAGACAAACACACCTGCATTCAAGAGGGATAACGCTGGCGGGAGGCATGACTGGGATGCGGTAAGAGGCCTTGATCCGGTCTGCCAAAACGACGCGCCGATGACGGCTGGCAAATGATATTAAGGGTAGATAGCCAAAGATACAGAGTAGGCCTAATATAACGCGTAAATCGGCTATTGCAAGAGAATCCGGGGAAGCCTGCCACCATGAGATCAAACCGTCCAACACTGATGCCACCTGCGGCTCACGACTTCGACAGTCCCATTGGCCGTCAACAAACCGCCAGTCAAAAATGGGACCGTTACCACGACAGAGACATTCTGCCGATGTGGGTCGCCGACAGCGACTTCATGGCTCCGCCAGCCATCCTCAGCGCCCTTCACAAACGCATTGATCACGGCATTTTCGGCTACACCCTGCCACCGCAGGAACTGGTTGATGTCACCCTGGAGCGCAGCAAGCGCCTCTACGGCTGGACACTTGATGCGGCATGGCTGGTTTGGTTGCCCGGTCTAGTGTGCGGCCTGAATCTGGCTTGCCGCAGTGTTGGCAGCAGTGGCGATGCCGTTATTGCCGCCAAACCGATCTACCCTCCTTTTATGTCGGCCCCCCGGTTATCGGACCGCACCTTAATCACTATTCCTATGCATCTGCAGGGTGATCGCTGGGTCCTGGATATCGCTGCATTGGAGCAGCAGATAACCCCGAATAGTCGGTTACTGCTATTCTGCAATCCGCATAACCCGGGCGGCAGCTGCTATCGTCGCGAGGAACTAGAGCAGATACTGGCCCTTTGCCAGCGCCACGACCTGATACTTTGCTCGGACGAAATCCATTGCGATCTGATACTGGAAGCTGGGGTAAAACATATCCCGGCCGCCAGCATCAGCGAGGATGCAGCCCGCCGCACGATCACCCTGATGGCGCCAAGCAAGACCTTTAATATCGCGGGTTTGGGTTGCTCCCTTGCTATTATTCCGGACCCGGATCTGCGCCGCCGCTTCCGGCAGACCATGAAAGGGATCGTTCCCGACGTCAATCTCCTGGGCTACACCGCCGCCCTGGCGGCCTTCCGGGACGGCGAGACCTGGAATCGCGATCAGATCGATTACTTACGGGGTAACCGCGATTATCTGGTCCAAGAGATCAACACGATCAGGGGACTGCGACTCAACCCTTTTGAGGCAACGTACCTGGCCTGGATCGACGTTTCCGAACTGCAACTGGACAACCCGGCAGCCTTTTTCGAAGCAGCCGGTGTCGGCATGTCACCCGGGATCGATTTTGGCGACCGTAATTTCATGCGCCTTAATTTTGGCTGCCCCCGCTCAACAGTCGAGGAAGCAGTACGACGAATCAGGACTGCGGTCGAGTCCCTGTAGCGCACCGGCGGGCCGGAGCGCCTGCGGCAACTCTGTTAAGCGCGCGGCAAGGGGAATGCCAGCACCTGCTCGAGCCGTTCACTCCGGCACGCCAGCATCAACAACCGGTCGACCCCCAGCGCCACACCGGCACAATCCGGCATCCCTGCCCCCAACGCTGCCAGCAGACGCTGGTCGGCCGGGTGGTCCGGCAGCTGACGCTGGCGACGGCACGCACTGTCTGCCTCAAAGCGGCGCCGCTGCTCATCCGCATCGGTCAGCTCATAGTAGCCATTACACAACTCCAACCCCTCAACATACAGCTCAAAGCGCCGCGCAACAGCATTGCCTTCGTCATCCAACGCCACACGGGCTAATGCTGCCTGACTCGCAGGGTAATCAACAATAAAGGTTGGCATGGTCAGATGCGGCTCAATCAGATGCGACATCAGTAGCTCCAGCCACGAGTCGCGCCGCTCATCGTCAAATTGCAGATCCAGCCGCTGGCGTGCCAAGTCCTGCAGCTCCGCCAGCGACGCCCGAAACGGGTCAATATCCAGGTAACGCAGAAATGCATCCCGATAACTGAGACGCTGAATCGACGCCGGATCCATCTCCAGCACACCCGCTACCAACTCGGCCACTTCGTCCATCAGGCGCGCATCATCAAAACCCGGCCGGTACCATTCCAGCATGGTAAATTCCGGATTGTGCCTGTCACCCAGTTCCCCATTGCGGAAAACCTTTGCCAGCTGATAGATCGCGCCACTGCCGGCGGCCAACAGGCGCTTCATGGGGTACTCCGGCGATGTCTGCAGAAACAAAGGCTTGCCGTTGAGATCACCCGGCCCCGCGTAATCGGTAAACATTGGTACCAGAAAAGGATCAGTGACCGCCGCCTGCGACAGAACGGGGGTCTCCACCTCAAGCACATCACGCGTGGCAAAAAAGCGACGAATATCGGCATACAACTGTGCACGACGGCGTAAATTGACCACCGAAGCAGCGGGCTGCCAGTCGGAGAAGTTCATGAGGATTCCATACGAAGCAGAAAAGCAAGAAACGAAACGAGATGGGTCAGAGAGAACAGCGCAGCGCAGCCCGAAGCCTGCACTGCTGCAGCGTTATAAGATCAGGCTCGGCTCACGTATT
Organism: Motiliproteus sp.; assembly: GCA_041587095.1. Lineage (GTDB taxonomy): Bacteria > Pseudomonadota > Gammaproteobacteria > Pseudomonadales > Balneatricaceae > Motiliproteus. The sequence continues at coordinate 6,442 of JBFGYY010000084.1, forward strand.
CGCCGGTCCGGGTGTCGATTCGCAGTTTCTCGCCCACGTTGATAAACAAAGGCACTCGTACGACGGCGCCCGTGCTTAATGTCGCCGGCTTAGATCCGCCCTGGGCCGTATCACCCTTGAGGCCGGGATCGGTCTCGGTGACTTCCAGCTCGACGAAATTAGGCACAGAAACGCTCAAAGGCGAGTCGTTATAGAGCGTGACCAGACAAACATCCTGCTCTTTCAGCCACTGCTTGGCATCTCCCAGGGCTTTCTCATCGGCAGCGTACTGCTCGAAAGAGCCGTCTGTCAGCATAAAATGCCAAAACTCGCCGTCGGTGTACATATACTCCATATCGCGATCCATCACATCGGCAGCTTCTACCGACTCCCCGGAACGGAACGAACGCTCCCAGATCCGACTTGTCTTTAGGTTGCGCATTTTAACCCGTGTTATCGCCTGTCCCTTACCCGGCTTGACGAATTCAACGTCAACCATGCTGCAAGGATCGCCATCGATCATCACTTTAAGACCTGACTTGAATTCGTTGGTAGAATAGCTAGCCATTTTTCCTCACCTATTCAAACATCATACCCGCAAGGGGCAAAAGGCTAATGGTACATCGAACACAGTCCTCTGTGCAGACTATCGGCAACGAAATAATTTCCGACAGCAACTGGCAGCACACGTTACAGGCATCAATTACCGATCCGCAGCAGCTTCTAAGCTATCTGCAGCTGGATGCAAGTCTTCTTGAGGGATCGATGGCAGCCAGTCATGACTTCCCGCTACGGGTGCCGCGTCCCTATCTGCAACGCATACGACCGGGCGATCCGAATGACCCGCTTCTCTTGCAGATTTTGCCGCAGGCGAGCGAGCGGCAGGTCACACCGGGGTACAACAACGATCCGCTCGAAGAGGCGGACAGCAATCCGGTGCCCGGGCTGATCCACAAATATCAGGGACGACTACTGATAATTACCAGCGGTGGCTGTGCCATCAACTGCCGTTACTGCTTCCGCCGTCATTTCCCCTACGCCGATAACAGCCTTGGCAAAGAGCAGTGGCAAGAGATACTGCGCTATCTGCGCCAGCATAGCGATGTCGACGAAGTTATCTTTAGCGGTGGCGATCCGCTGGCCACGCCAGACTCCCGTCTGCAAGGCATGATCGAAGACCTGGCCACCATCCCCCACCTGCGCCGGTTAAGACTGCACAGCCGACTGCCCGTTGTTATCCCGGCGCGCATCACGCCGGCCTTTATCGCTATGCTGGCCAACTCTCCCTTGCAGACGATCCTGGTTTCCCATATCAACCATCCCCGGGAGATCGATACCGAGGTCGCCACGGCACTGCAACGCCTTCAGCATGGCGGTACCACCCTGCTGAATCAAAGTGTGTTACTGAAAGGGGTCAACGATGACCTCACAACCTTACAGGACCTCAGCCACCGACTTTTTGCCTGCGGTGTTATGCCATACTACCTCCATCTGCTGGACCCGGTGGCAGGGGCGGCCCATTTCGACATCCCCGAGCAGCGGGCTCGCCATCTGGCCGGCCAACTCAGCGATTCACTACCGGGCTACCTGGTTCCACGCCTGGTGCGCGAGGTCGCCGGAGCCAGCGCGAAAGTACCACTGATGCCGATACTGGCAGCGAGCGGTAAAGCAGACAGGCACACCGAGCTGACCGGGTAAAATCTTCACATCCCGCTGCCGCCATGATGTTTATAATCATACAATGCCGATCAGCAGCAAAGCGCAAGGGGATTTTCACCGACAATTCGGGCCGGACAATTCGGTTAAGACATTCCCAAACCGCTGTCACAAAGAAACAGCATTGGTTAACATGCACGAAGAGCCTTAAGGAGAAACGATCATGATGGGACGAATTGCGTTGGTCGCTGCAGTGCTGCTGGTTAGTGCCTGCACCCAGGAAACCCAAAACAAACTCGGTCGCGCTGTGCAGAACTGGACCGGTACCGACGGCGTCCTGGAAATCTATTCCGGAGGCACGCTGGTACGACGCTTTATTCAGATCGACAAACTAACCACCGCGACCGGTACGCAGGATGGCGGCCCACGCCCCTACCGGTTTGGCTACGGCATCATGGATGCCAACCTGAATGGCAGCAAAGACGCGGACGAATCCAAGGTCTACTTTGAGTTTAGTGACTATTCCACCAGCTACGTTTTCTACGAGAAGCCCTGATGCTCAACCAACTCCTTGTCCCATTTATTGCCGTACTGGGTGGAATATCCATTACCGTACAAGGACAGATGATGGCGGTCATGGACCGCGCCCTGGGTACCTTTGAAAGTGTTTTTATCACTTACGTCACGGGGGCTGTGGTACTCGGTCTGATGCTATTGCTGTTTCGTGACAATAACCTCGGCCAATGGCAGCAACTCCCCTGGTGGGCGCTCACCTCAGGACTGTTTGGTTTGGTGATCGTATCGGCTATCAGTTTCAGCATTCCCCGCCTGGGCCTGGTATCAGCCTTTACACTTATCGTCGCCAGCCAGTTTATCGTTGCCGCCTTAATCGATCATTTTGGTTTGATGGGATCGACAGTCAACCCCATAACACTGTCCAAACTGGCGGGCATCGGCACATTGATGCTCGGCGTCTGGCTGACGTTGCGTTAACGCGATGCTGTCCTGGATCTGCAGTAAGCTGCTGCGTTTAGCTGGCTGGAAAGTGGCATTGCCTTTCCCCTCTCAATCACACTATGTGCTGATCGCCTATCCGCACACCAGTAACTGGGATTTCATTATTGGCATGCTGGCCATGGGCGCCGCCGATTACCGATTTCACTGGGTAGCCAAACACAGCCTGTTCCGGGGCCCGATGGGCACCGTGATGCGCGCACTGGGCGGCATACCTGTTAACCGCGCCACCACCCAGGGCTTTATCGGCGACCTGGCACAGCGTTTTGCCGACAATCCGCGATTTATTATCGCTATCACGCCGGAAGGTACGCGCAGCTATGTCCCCCACCTGCGCACCGGCTTCTACCATCTTGCCCAGCAG
>JBFGYY010000085.1:0-9452 GCA_041587095.1 Motiliproteus sp.
GGGTTAAGGATAAGGTCGAGTTCATAGCAGTATACCAAACGCGGCCAGTATCCCCCAGAAAAAGCCTCGTTCAGAGGGGAGGGAGGTCGCCGTAAGGGTTGAAGCCCAGGAACCACTGTGTTGCTTATCAGCGGATTGAAATCGCACGCGTATATACAGGGGGCTATCCGGGGCAACCTGGAGCTCCCGCGTCTGACCGGCTTGCAGAATATCCCAGACCCCCTGGCTAAATCCGGCGTCATCTGCCACTTGGATATGTAACAGGCGCTGGGGAGGGAATGGGCTGCAATGGAGCTCGGCGGTTTGATTCGCTGCCGGTGCAATATGGCACTGCGGTGTAACCAGTACGGGTTGCCAGTTGAGCGACTCCGGCTCTGAATAGGGGCCCTGTTCGCCGTCTTTTATTGTGGCAACACGCCAGTAGTAGCTGCCGTAGGGGAGATCGGTAGATAACCAATAATCCTGTTGCTCAAGTTGCTTCTCGCTGATCAGTTCAGTGAATAGACGGTCTTTGGCTATCTGTACAAGTGCCGAACTGTTCTGGTGAGCGGGTTGCCATTGTAGTCGGGCCTCTTGCCCTTGGTTGAAAAGATCACCGCGGGTCAGAGGTGTCGGTGCCAGGGGCTGCCGGTCCAGCTCGAAGGCATGGCTGACCGGAAAGCCTTCGATACTTGAACTGTCCAGCGCGGTAACGCGTACGAAATAGTGACCATCATCCAGCTCAGGGATGGGCATCTGATTATCCTGGTTAAGCTGCTGCCATAGAATGCGGCTGAAATCGGCTCTGTCGCTTACCTGAATTCGATAGTTACGGGCCTTGTCCTGAGGCTGCCAGTTAAGCATCTGACGCTGGGCTTGCACCGTCTTGGGCGGATCGATCAGGGCGGGGGCTGGTAGCAGGCTTACGGGTGGACTGGGCGGTTGTCCGCGTTGCACCTGGGTGCCAAACCCCTTTGGAATGGATTCGGCTTTGTTTTCGGCGCTGACGGCCACCAGGCCTTCGAGAACCTCAACGCGAGCGGTCTGGCTTTCTGCATCGCTGCTTACCCGATACACCGTGCCCCGTACCGCGCTGATTGCCGACGGGGTGCTGATATCGAGCCTGGAACCTGGACCGCTGGCCTTTTGAGCGCGTGTTTCTACCTTGCCTTGCTCCAGTCGGATGCGGGTATCGACCATGCCTGTTTTGCCGTAGGCGGACAGATGGTCAAAATAGATGATGGCCTGGTTAAAGGCGGTAACTTCGGAACCGTCGGCAAACCGGATGGTAACACTGGCGTCTTTGCCCAGGTGTAACTTGTCCCCCAGCTGTAGTTGTACGTCGTCTGTTAAAGGTTGCCAGGTTCCTGCGCGTTGATAGTCGCTGCGCCCGGTCATGGCGCTGATCTGCGCTGTGGCCGGTTGTATCGCAATCCAGGCCATTGGCACCCTGACCAGCGAGCCTGGTTGAAGGTTGTTTGGGCGTTTGATCTGGTTCAGCTGCTGCAGCGCCTGATAGTGTTGCACGTCGGTCAGGTAGCGGGCGCTAATGTTCCACAAACTGTCGCCGTTGGCGACGATATAGCGCCACTCATCCGATGGTGCGCTTGCTTCGGCGTGTGCATGCAGGGGGAGTAACAGCAGTACTGCCAGCATTAATCTGCGTATTTGCATGGTTGTTCCATCAATCCGTTGTCGTCATTCCATAGCGGACACCCATTCATAGTAGCCCATGTTGCCGGAACGCTCGATAGTCTCAATGTCTAAATAGTCTCAATGGTGAAATAGTCTTAATGGTGAAATAGTCTTAATGGTGAAATAGTCTTAATGGCTAAAAGGCGTTGAAACCGACTGCGGGATGGCTTGTTTTGGCGTATGGGCCTGTTATTCGGGGTTAAGCGCTGCGGAGCGGCCACCGGAGACAACGCACAGCTGTATCAATAACGCACAGCTGTATCAATAAAGCAGATACGGACGCTGTAAGTCTGATCGGTTGGCGGCAAGGGGATTGAGTACTTGTTCCGGGGTGTTGGCATGCCGATTCGGGAGCCCGGTTCGCAGGGCAGATCGATCGAGATTTAAGTGGTGGATGCGGTGCTGAGGTGTACTGAGGGTTATGGCGTGTACTTGGCGGATGGCTATCCGCTTACTGCCGGGAGTACGCCTGGCTGAATGCAGGCACAAAAAAACCCGATGATTTACATCACCGGGTTTTCAGTTTCGCGCTGGCTAAGTCAATTACTTCTTAGCTTTGGCTTTAGCTGCTTTACGCTCCAGCTCTGCTGCCACGACTTTCTCGGACACAGAAGCAGGGCATGGCAGGTAGTGGGAGAACTCCATCGAGAACTGTCCACGGCCAGAAGTCATGGTACGCAGCGAACCGATGTAGCCAAACATTTCGGACAACGGTACGTCGGCCTTGATGCGAACGCCGGTAACACCCGCCATCTGGTCTTTGATCATGCCGCGGCGACGGTTAAGGTCACCGATAACATCACCAACGTGATCTTCAGGCGTGAATACGTCAACCTTCATGATAGGCTCGATCAGCTGTGGGCCGGCCTTGGACATAGACTGACGGAATGCACCGCGTGCAGCCAGTTCAAAGACGATAGCCGAGGAGTCAACCGCGTGGAAACCACCATCGTACAGCTCGAATTCAACGTCCAGAACCGGGAAGCCAGCCACAGGGCCGGTGTCCATCATGCTCTTGAAGCCTTTCTCGACGGCCGGGAAGAATTCCTTAGGAACGTTACCACCAACAACGCTGGAGCTGAACACGAAGCCGGTACCTGGCTCGCCGGGCTTGATGCGGTAGTCGATCTTACCGAACTGACCTGAACCACCGGACTGCTTCTTGTGGGTGTAAGAATCTTCCAGCGGCAGGGTGATGGTTTCGCGGTAAGCAACCTGAGGCTGACCAACGACCAGTTCCACACCGTATGTACGCTTAAGGATGTCAACTTTGATATCCAGGTGCAGTTCGCCCATGCCTTTAAGGATGGTCTCACCGGAATCTTCGTCAGTCTCAACGCGGAATGAAGGATCTTCAGCGATCATCTTACCGATCGCGATGCCCATTTTCTCAGATCCACCTTTGTCTTTCGGTGCAACAGCGATAGAGATAACAGGATCAGGGAAGACCATCGCTTCCAGGGTGCAAGGGAATTTAGGATCACACAGGGTGTGGCCGGTTTGCACGTTCTTCATGCCCACGATAGCGATGATATCGCCGGCTTGCGCAGAGTTGATTTCGTTACGGTCGTCAGCGTGCATTTCAACCATGCGGCCGATACGCTCAGTCTTACCTGTAAAGCTGTTGAGGATAGTCATACCCTTTTCCAGTTTACCGGAGTAGATCCGTACGAAGGTCAGGGCGCCAAAACGGTCGTCCATGATCTTGAACGCCAGGGCGCGCAGCGGCTCGTCGACAGAAACCGTCGCAACTTCGCCAGTCGGGTTACCTTCTTCGTCGGTCAGATCCTGCGGCTCAACTTCGGTCGGAGATGGCAGGTAGTCAACAACAGCATCCAGAACCAGCTGAACACCTTTGTTCTTGAAAGCAGAACCACAGTAAGTGGGGAAGAAGTCCAGCGCGATAGTACCCTTGCGGATGCAGCGCTTGATGTCTTCCATAGATGGCTCTTCGCCGTCCATGTAAGCCATCATCAGATCGTCGTCCTGCTCAACAGCCATTTCGATCAGCTTCTCGCGGTACTCTTCAACCTGATCAACCATATCTTCCGGGATCGGTACGATCTCGTAATTTTCTGGCAGACCGGAGTCATCCCAGACAAACGCTTGACGGGTCAGCAGGTCAACGATGCCGACGAAGTTTTCTTCGATACCGATCGGCAGCACCATAACCATTGGGTTAGCGCCCAGTACGTCTTCTACCTGACCGACAACGCGCAGGAAGTCAGCGCCCATGCGGTCCAGTTTGTTGACGAAAATAACCCGCGCAACTTCGGATTCGTTCGCATAGCGCCAGTTGGTTTCTGACTGAGGCTCAACACCGCCGGAACCACAGAAAACACCCACACCACCATCGAGAACTTTCAGAGAACGGTAAACTTCAACGGTGAAGTCAACGTGTCCGGGCGTATCGATGATGTTGAAGCGGTGGTCTTTCCAGAAGCAGGTTGTCGCTGCTGACTGGATCGTGATGCCGCGCTCTTGCTCCTGTTCCATGAAGTCGGTGGTTGCCGCACCGTCATGTACTTCACCGGTTTTATGGATCTTGCCGGTCAGCTTCAAAATCCGCTCAGTGGTGGTGGTTTTACCCGCGTCAACGTGGGCGAAGATACCGATATTTCTGTAGTGCGATAAGTCTGTCATTGGATACTCGATAAGCCAGGGTTTAACTTGCGCGCTAGGATATACGATTTTCAGGCTTTTGTTAAAAAAAACCCGTCTTCTCACGTTAATTCAGTCTGTTTTTGTCGCCGATATGGCATCGGTGGCGGTTCTACAGTCTGCTGTCCCGAATTCTGCTTCAGTGTCACTAAGCCCAACGGGCTATGGACATCAATGCCTAACCTGCCAATTGCCTCGGCAGCGTTGCGGGGTGTTGGCGTGATCAGCCACTTTGTGCGACCACTTTACCAAGCATACTGTTAACCTAAGTGAAGACTTTGTGGACCAGTAGTCCCAGCTTACTACTGGTAACGAAGCCTTTCTGCATACAGCAAGCGCTTTTTCGACCGCATAAAATACGGGAAACCCCCGCTAAGGGCAATGAATTTCGTTGCTAATTTCGTTTGTGTCGCAGGGGTTAAAAAAGTAATGGTTTGCGCAGTGGTTTTTCGCCCCTTAAAAAAGAGGAAAACGCTCCGCTCACTGATGAAGGGGAAACGCCCTGTACTGCCAGACAAGGCTGCTTTGCGGTGGCGTGCGGCTACGCAAGTCTTTCGTGCGTCGAAAACCGCGGGCAAGGGGTGTCGACGGGAAGGGGATTGAGTACTATTGCCGGTTCAATGACGCTGGTTTTCAGGTCTGCTTTTCGTTTTTCATCCCCAGCCAGGGCGTTGCCTGGCCGATAGGCTATGGGTCAGAAAGGATTTTTATGCTGCATGTTTATCAGTCGAACCAGTTGGAAACCCTGGGGCAGGTATTGGCTGAACGCCTGACCCGGCGCCCCGCAGGGCAGTCGTTATTCTGCGCTGAAACCATCGTGGTGCAGAACCCCGATATGGCGCAGTGGCTGAAAATTCAGCTGGCCGGCCAGCTGGGTATCGCCGCCAACCTGAACTTCCCGTTACCGTCGAGCTATCTCTGGACCCTGTTTCGGTTGCTGGTGGCCGATAAAGTCGCCGAGCAGTCCCCGTTTGATAAAGCCAATATGCGCTGGGCGTTGATGAAACTGCTGCCGGGCCAGCTGGATGCCGACGAATTCGCGCCCCTGAAACATTATCTCGAGCATCTCAGTGAGGGTGTCGATCCGCAGGCGGCGTACCAATTGCGTTTGTACCAACTCTGCAACCAGATTGCGGATGTGTTCGATCAATACCTGATGTACCGGCCCGAGTGGCTGAGTGAATGGGAGGCGGATGCAGACGGGAAGGGTGCTGACTCCGCAGACGGCGTGACGGGGTCGCCGGGTCACGATAGCCGGCCTTTCGGTCTTAACGGCTGTGATGTCGATGAGGACAATCGCTGGCAACCGATACTGTGGCGATTACTTTGCGCCTTTATAAAAGACAATGCCCAGATTCCGTTTCACCGTTCGGACCTGTTTAGCGCTTCGATCGAGGCGCTGGCCCGGGTGCCGCAGGAGCAGCTGCCGAAGCGGTTATTTATCTTCGGCCTGACCACCATGCCGCGCCCTATGCTGCAGCTGTTTACCGCCATGAGTCAGCGCTGTGACCTGCACCTGTTGCTGCTCAACCCCTGCCGCGAGTTCTGGGCGGATATCGTTTCGGCGAAGAACAAGGTACAGCTGGAACTGAAGCTGGGCGGGCAGGAGCAATACCTGACGGTGGGCAATCCGCTGCTGGCCTCGATGGGACAGCTGTGCCGTGATTTCCATGAACTGGTGATCGACGAGACCAGCCAGGTCGCAGTACGCAACTGGGAAGGCTACCAGGCTCCCGGCCCGGCCTCGATGCTGGGGGTATTGCAGGGAGAGGTGTTGAACCTTAGCTGTCGGCAGCAGATGGATGCGTTGAGTGCCGAACAGTTGCTTAGCAATACGGGCAAGTTTGCCGTACCAGCCGACGACAACAGTATTCAGTTGCACCATTGCTATACACCACTGCGGGAAGTGGAGGTGCTGCATGATCAGTTGCTGCGGCTGTTTACCTCCGATCCCGAACTGGCGCCCAAAGATATCGTCGTCATGACGCCGGATATCGAGCGCTACGCACCTTATATAGAAGCGGTGTTTGCGGGGCAGCCCGGACCGCAGCGCATCCCCCACGCTATTAATGATCTGGGGGCCGTCCAGGAGGCGCCGATACTGCAGAGCCTTTTGCAGATGTTGCGTCTGCCCGAGTCGCGTCTGGGCTTAAGCGAGGTATTGGGGCTGCTGGAGGTTCCGGCGACATTGGCGCGCTTCGGGCTAAGCGACGCAGAGTTTGTGTCTCTGAAGTCCTGGCTGGCCGACGCGGGCGTACGCTGGGGGCGCGATGAGGCGCACCGACTCGATTTCGGCTTGCCCGCCTTCGCGCAGAACAGCTGGGCGTTCGGCTTGAAGCGCTTGTTGCTGGGCTATGCCATGACCTCCGATGCCGGTCTGTTCCAGAATGCGCTGCCGTTTGACGGTATCGAGGGTAAGCAAGCCGAATCCCTGGGCAAATTTCTGATGTTCGTTGATCAGCTGGATCACTACCGACGCTGCTTCGATCAATTTTTGCCGATCGAGGCGTGGCAGCAGCAGTTGACCGAGCTGCTGGCCGCGCTGTATCAGCCCGATGCCGACGAAACCCTGGCGCTGAACCGGGCCAGTAGCGCGCTGGAAACGCTGCGCCAGCGCCTGCAGCAGATCGACTGGCAGCAGCCTTTGTCACGCCAGGTGGTATGGGCCTATCTCAGTGAGGTGCTGGACAGTCCGGCAGGCAACGGCCGTTTTCTGGCCGGTGCGGTCAACTTCTGCACCCTGATGCCGATGCGCAGCATCCCCTTCAAAGTCGTCTGTCTGCTGGGGATGAATGATGGCGAGTTTCCGCGCAATGTACGCCCGGTGGGGTTTGACCTGATGGCGGGCGGTTACCGCAAAGGGGATCGCTCGCGGCGCCTCGACGATCGTTATCTGTTCCTTGAGGCCCTGCTGTCGGCCCGGCAGAAACTGTATATCTCCTACCTGGGGCGTAATGTCCGCGACGACAAGGAGCTGGCCCCCTCGGTGCTGGTCAGCGAAGTGATCGACTACCTGAAGCAGGCCTGTATGCCCGCCGGCATGGCGGATATGGCGGTGGAGGCCTGCGACGCGGCGCTGGAGCAGCAGCTGACCACCGCGCATCCGCTGCAGCCTTACAATGCGCGATATTTTGATGGTTCGGATCCGCGCCTGTTTACCTATTCACGTACCTGGGAGCAGGTACATATGCCGGCCAGCCCCGGCCCCTTTATCAACCAGCCCCTGGACGATTACTTTGCCGGTGATCATCCCCCGCACACGGTGAATATCGGCCAGCTGGCCGGATTTCTGGTCAACCCCTGCAAGCAGTTTATGCAGCGTCGACTGGGTGTCTACCTGCATGAGCAGGAAACCCTCTGCGAGGATCGGGAAAACTTTTCACTGGATGCCCTCAGCGCCTGGCAACTCAAGGATGATTACATCGGTCTGCAGGCTCAGCTTGCCGCTGCCGGCCAGGCAAAGCCCGATGAGGCCGATCTGTTTGCGGCTGATCAGGCTTCGCTGGCCACCGCGGCTCAGACCGAAGCTGCTCAGACCGAAGCACAGTGGGCGCGCTATCTTGCCGCCGAAGGCCATCTGCCGGTGTTGCACCATGGCCAGCTAGTGCTGGCAGGGCTGCAGCAGAGTTGCCGACCGATGATCAGCGCGCTGGGCACCTGGCTGAGCCGGCCCACGCAGAAACTGCCCGTCGAGGCCGACCTGGACGACTGGCGGCTCGGCGGCGAAATCGACGCCATGATCCGTCTGGACGATTCTGCTGACGGCCCCGACTGGGTGCGCCGCGTAATCAAGGCAGGGTCGACCAAGCCTAAAGATCTGCTGCGGGCCTGGGTGGCCCATCTGGCGCTGCATAGCCAGGGGCTGTCGGTACGGACCCTGGTCTTTTCCGAGAAAGAGGTGCATCAGTTTCCGCCATTACCGCCGGAGCAGGCGCAGACTTACCTGCGTGCCTTGCTGGTGATCTATCGGCGCGGTCTCAGTGAGCCGCTGCCCTTCTTTCCGGAAACCTCGTCGGCCTTTATCAAGGCCTGGCAGAAACGGGAGTTGGGGGACTGCGCCCCGGATGCGCTGGGCGCCGAGGACACTGCGTCCCTGCAGCAGGCGGTCCTGGCCGTCTGGCAACCGGCCTTTCAGAACGGCGCACCGCCGGAATCGGCGGACCTGTATAACCAGCGCTGTTTTGCCGATCTGCTGGCGGTCTGGCAGCCCTTCACCACCAATGCCCTGGCCATTCTCGGCCCGCTGTCAGGCCACCTTGGCCGTCAGACGCTCAAACAGTTTCAAGCCACGGAGGCCAAGGCATGAAGCAACTCGATCCGATTCAGCTCGACCTGGACGGCGTACAGCTGATCGAAGCCAGTGCCGGTACCGGTAAGACCTATACCATCGCCAGCCTCTACCTGCGTTTACTGCTGGAGCCGCGCGCAGAGAAACCGCCGCTGAGCCCGGAACAGATTCTGGTGGTGACCTTCACCCGGCCGGCTACCGCCGAGCTGCGTGACCGTATCCGGCGTCGCATTCTGGCTGCGTCACGGGCGTTTCGTCTCGGTGACGCGGGCGGGGATGTCGTGATCGCGGCGCTGCTGGTACGCTGCCAGGACGATGTGGGACTGGCACTCAAGCGCCTGGAAGCGGCTGAGCGCTCGATGGATGAGGCGGCGATCTTTACCATCCACGGCTTTTGTCAGCGTATGTTGAAATACAACGCGTTTGAAAGTGGCGAAGCCTTTGATATCGAGTTGATGGAAGATGATTCGGCGCTGAAAGCGCAGGCGGCGGCCGACTTCTGGCGGCTGGCGGTGTACCCGCAAGAGCCCGAATTGGCGGCTTACCTGATCCGGGTATTGAAGTCGCCGGACGCGTTGCTGAAACAGCTCTCCACACTCCTGAATCAGAAACAGATCCGGGTTTCGCCAGCACCGTTTAACGAGCCAGACCTGCAGGACGCGGTACGACTGGCCTGCGAGGCGGTGCTGGCGGCGACCAAACAGTTCAAACAGCTGATCGCACAGGACAGCGGGCAGATCGCCGATGTACTGACCGACTTGAGGGTACAAAAGGCATCGGTAACCCGGCATATCAAGGCGCTGAACGCCTGGGCGAGCCAACCTACTAC
>JBFGYY010000086.1:0-9275 GCA_041587095.1 Motiliproteus sp.
CCCCGCGAGACGTGATCTATCTGCACCAGCAACCGATGCTGTTTGACCGCAGCGTAGCCGACAATATTGGTTACGGACTGAAAGTCCGCGGCTGCTCAAGGGCGGAGATTGCCAGCAAGGTGGCACATGCATTGCAATGGTCGGGTCTTGAACACCTGGCCAAACGCAATGCAAAGACCCTCTCCGGCGGAGAAAAACAACGAGTGGCCCTGACCCGCGCCTGGGTGCTTGCTCCGCGTTTTTTGCTACTCGATGAGCCCACGGCCAACATGGACGGTGAAGCTCTGACACAGACCTTGCAACTGGTCGGTCGACTGGTGGATGAAGGCGTCGGAGTCGTGCTTTGTAGTCATGGATTGCAGAGTGACAGGCCCCTGTTCAAACGCGCACTGCATCTGCATAATAGCCTTCTGCAGGAACTTAAATCGCCGCATTCTTTACACGCACAGGGGCCAACCGGCCCGGCATTCGATACATGCCATTGCCAACGGAGCATCAGCTAAACCATGAGTGACCGTGATAACCGTATCAGTGCCATGATCCTGGCAGGGGGCCGAGCTCAGCGGATGGGCGGCGTCGACAAAGGGCTGGTTAAACTCCGCGACAAGGCCTTAATAGCGCATGTACTCGACCGGCTTCCCGCCACCCTGACAACGCTCTGTATCAACGCCAACCGCAGTCACAGCGAATACCAGGCTTTCGGGCATCGCCTGATCAGCGACGAACTGGCGGATTATCAGGGCCCGCTCGCCGGCATCGCCAGTGGTTTAGCCGCATGCACAACCCCCTGGTTGCTGGTTGTGCCCTGCGACACCCCCTATCTCCCGCGCGACCTGGTGGGAAGATTGCTAAAGGCCGCCCTCGAGCAGCAGGCCAATATCGCCGTCGCGCATGACGGACAGCGTTTACAGCCGGTAGTCGCATTAATCAAACGCGACCTTGCCGACAGCCTGGATCGGTATCTGGCCGGAGGCGACCGTAAAATAGACATCTGGTACAAGCAGCAATCCATGACACAGGTTGATTTCAGCGATCAGCCCGATGCGTTTCTTAATATTAATTCACTGCAGGATATGTCGGAGCTGGAACGTAGCAGCGACGCATAAGCCAGGCCGGGATGGTTAATTCTCTACGCCCCTTTTGGCTACAGCGTTAAGCAAACAAGTCCTCGGCGCGGTCATGACTGACCGCCGGTACTCCATTTTTCTTGCAAACAGAATGGATTGACGAGTTCAAGCGAATGATTGAGTCACACACCATGATAAAAAACTACCCGCTACCCGTGATAGGCTTCGCCGCCTACAGCGGTACCGGCAAGACAGCCCTACTGAAAAAACTGCTACCGCTATTGAAGGCGCAGGGGCTGCGCATCGGCATGATCAAGCACGCCCACCACCGCTTCGATATCGACCACCCCGGTAAAGACAGCTTCGAACTGCGCAAGGCGGGTGCCGAGCAGATGCTGATAGCCTCGGGCAGCCGCTGGGCACTAATGGCCGATACACCGGATCGCATCGAAGCGGACCCGGACCTTATGGAGCTCCTCGAACGGCTCGACAAGGATTCACTTGACCTGGTGCTTGTGGAGGGCTTTAAAGCCCAGCCTTTCGATAAGATTGAATTGCAACGCCCCTGCCTTGCCAAACCACTGCTGTTCCCAAACGACCCCAGCATCATTGCAGTCGCCACCGACGCACCGCTTGCCCAGGCAACAAAACTCCCTTTGCTGGACCTCAACAACCCGTCGGCCATAGCGAGCTTTATCATCAGCCACTGCCGGCATCTCGCGCCCACCGCCTACGCTACCCACGGAAACTGACACGATGCCAAGTGATCACGGACTCGACACCCCAAATGCTGCGAACCAAAACGATTGCTGCGCGACACCCGGTACAGATCTGCTACCGGTGAATGAAGGGCTTGCACGCATACTGAGCCAGATAAACCCGGTCACCGGCTCTCAACGGGCTGATATCCGCCTGTCCCTGGGTGCGATTCTCGCCGAGGACGTTATCTCACCCATCAATGTTCCCGCCTACAACAATTCGGCCATGGACGGCTACGCCATTCACAGCCGGGATCTGACCTCAAACGGCACGCAGCGTTTCACGGTTATCGCTAACGTGCTGGCAGGCCACCCATTCCAGGGCACCCTGAAGCCGGGCGAATGCGTGCAGATCATGACCGGTGCAGAGCTGCCCGCCGCACTGGACACGGTTGTTATTCGTGAGATCTGCCACCACCAGGGTGATCAACTCAGCTTTGATGGACCGGTCCGTGCGGGGGAGAACTGCCGACGCGCCGGGGAAGACCTTCCCGAAGGTTCTGTGGCCGTCAGCGCGGGCACCCGTCTGGGCGCCGCGGAGCTGGGCCTGATCGCTTCACTGGGCGTCACCGAGGTCAGCGTACAACGCCAGCCCCGGGTCGCCTACTTCTCCACCGGCGACGAAATTCGCAGCCTGGGCCAGTCCCTCAATCCCGGTCAGATCTACGAATCAAACCGCTACACCGTTACAGCCATGCTGCGCCATATGGGGCTGGACGTTATCGATCTGGGGGTAATTCCCGACACCCGGACGGCAATCGAAGCCGCATTTATGAACGCCGCAAGCCAAGCCGATCTGATTATCAGTTCTGGCGGGGTTTCTCTCGGGGATGCCGACTATGTCAAAGAAACCCTCGACAAGGTCGGCAAGGTCGGCTTCTGGCGGCTGGCGATGAAGCCCGGCCGGCCGCTCGCCTTCGGCCAGGTTGGCGATGCGCACTTTTTTGGCCTGCCCGGCAACCCCGTTGCCGTTATGATCAGCTTCCTGCAATTCGTTCAACCAGCATTGCGCAAGCTCGCCGGGGAAAACGAATGGTTGCCGCTGACGCTGACCCTTCCGAGCCTGGAAGCGTTGAAAAAGCGCAGCGGGCGCAGCGAATTTGTGCGCGGTGTTATCGAGACAAATGCCGGGGGTATTGGCGTTCGCACCACCGGCCAGCAAGGCTCCGGGATTCTGGCGTCAATGAGTCAGGCCAACTGCCTTATTGTGCTGGATCAGGAGCAAGGCAATGTCGCGGTCGGTGACGCGGTAAAAGTGCAACCGTTCAGCGGCCTGTTCAGCTAATAACCTGCCCGGCAGGGTTTCACCTCCAGAGACCTGCCGTGCGCTTGACGCTGGCGCAACGATAACAGCTTGCCAACGTTAAGCGCCGCCATTATCAGTGCGCGAATTGCTCACGCAGAATGCGCTCTTCAAGGTTATGCTCGGGATCGTACAGCAGCGTACAGCACAGCGTCCTATCCTCATACACCTTCACATTCACCACATCACGAATCTCGGTGGAATCGGCCGAAGCTCCTACCGGACGCTTATGCGGCGTCAGCACTTCCATCTCGACGCTGGCCTGACGCGGCAATATCGCCCCTCTCCAACGCCTTGGACGATAGGCACTGATCGCCGTGAGTGCCAACACCCCACTCCCCAGCGGCAATATCGGGCCGTAAGCCGACATATTGTACGCTGTACTGCCTGCCGGAGTGGACACCAGCACACCGTCACAGACCATCTCATCCAGACGTACCACACCATCAATACTTAAACGAATGTGCGCGGCCTGGCCGGTTGCACGGAATAACGAGACTTCATTGAACGCCAGGGCGTGATGAGTCTGACCGCGGCGGGTTTTGGCTTCCATCTTCAGCGGATGCAGATCAATCGATTCAGCCCGCGCCAAACGCTCATACAGGTCGTTGGGATTAAATGCATTCATCAGGAAACCCACCGAGCCCCGATTCATGCCATAGACCGGCTTTTTGAGTTTCAGGTACCGGTGCAGCGCCCTAAGCATAAAGCCATCACCGCCTAAAGCCACGATCACGTCAGCCTCCTCCGGCGTAACATGCGGGTAGCGCCGGATCAGCGTCTTATAAGCCCCCTGTGCCGTCGGTGATTTACCGGATACGAAAGCAATTTTTATATCTGCCATGCCTGGTCCTATATCTGCCCCAGGCCGCGAATAACGCGAGCCTTTAACGGGCCACCGCTTAAACAAAGGCGATGATGTCGATAAAACATTGTAATCTATACCACTGTTCAGCCTGAGCCAAGTGCAGATCTCTTAAAACCCGACGAATTAACCAGAGCCGTGAAAAATCGTCAGCACCGTACCAAGACTGACACCAGCCCTGCTGTATCAATCAGTTGCACGCAACAGCAAAAAATCAGCGATCCCGGAACAACCCGACATGCAGCAACCTGGTTAAGCCGCTGATCAGCACCGATAGGCTAATTTTTAAGCCGCGCTCAGGTTAGCAAACTGATACAAAACCGTGTTTCGTCGTCAGCCACATGCTAAACCCCGCCGATTAGAGATCGGACGACATTCAATTCGCAGGCACGGTGAAAAACTCTTCAAACAACCTTGGGTCATCAAAATGACGCCGCCCGGTAAAACTGACCGCATGATGACCCAGCACCCGCATCGCTCCGGCAGACGGCACCCCCATAGGCCAGAGCAACCAGCGCTCAAGACGCTCGGTACCCGGCACCAGCCCGCTAGCATCGAAAAGACTCACGATCTTTTGGCCCCGGGTTAATCGAAACAGGGCAGAATATGGCGCAAACCGATACCGGATCGGCGCAGAGCGCTCGACAGTTCGCTGTTCAATCGGCGCGACCGCATGGATATGGTGTAACGAAGCCTTGAGTGAAATATCCATAGCACCTGAAGCGCCGGCTTCAACGGGGATGATCAAAGGCTGCTCGATAGCAGGGTCCAGCGGTTTCACCGGCCACTGACCGATAACAGGAAAAAGCATGTGATAACACCCACAGGTATGAATGGCATCATAGCTAACGACCTGCCCGTGCTCGCCGAATGTCACGCGCCAGATCAACCCGTCCAGTCGCCCGGCAAAGATGTCGGGACGGCTAATGACGGGGCGCTCACTGAACCAGATAACATAATTCAGTTGCAGCAACCAACGCCCCGCAAACCGGGTATAGCTGACCTGCCGGTAACTCACCGGGTCATCGACATCGACCGAAGGAATGCCGGGTTTAAGCCACAGGGGCCTTCCCGGTTGATCTGCACGGGCATGCCCTGCACCGCTCGTTTGTTCTACCCGCCATTGCGGTGCAAACTGGCGAAACAGCCGCTCCGTCTGCTCAGGCCCTAACTCCGGCAAACCAAAAGGGTTGCTTGCCGCAGCCTTATCGATCCACATGGCGAGCAATGCGGGCGGGAGTGACGCGCCACCCTGCCGGTGCGGTGTATAAACATGCGTCAACGTGTCTTCTGCTGGCTCCTGAAAAACCTTAAGCCAGCGTTGCTGCCAAGTACGCAGTCGATGCAAAACATAGGGCGCAGTGATTGAATGCAGGCCTAATACCCGCTGCCAGGTGACGTATTCGTCCGGCACCTGAGCTTGCTCGAGCATACGCGGGTAAAAGCCGGGCCGGGCTCTATCGTACTCTGCCTGCGTACTGATACAACGCTCTATCAGCCGTCGCTCAACCCCGGTAAATCCAGGATAAAGCTGATCTAACGCCACCCCACGGGCCTGAGCACCGAGGTCGAAGAGCCGTTGCCATAGCGCATCAAGACGCCCCGGATCAGCCCCTGCCCCGCTGGCCAGCTCGGCGTGCAAGCGATCGCTGCCCAGGTAGGCATAGTCCTCTAATGGCCAGACCCGCGGATCGGCAACGCCTTGCTCGCCTATACGCTGCTGCATCTCGCCAAGAACAGCGCGGCATTCTGCATTCAGCCCCGATAACTCAGAGCCACGCAAACCAAGACCGCTACAGCCAGCAAGGAGTAACAACGATGACAATGCAACCAGCCTGAACAGATCCATACCTTCACCATAGTAAATAACGCAATCCGGGGCACTTGCCACTGCTCCTTCATTGGGCAACCTCGCGGTCTTTATGTATCGCTACAGCTCGCACAAGTTAGAAAGGGGCAGTTTTCATTCTCTGCATTGAGCCATTATCCCGCGCGCAAAGACGCTGCGCCGCAGCAATAACCTCCTGTAATCATTCAGCATTCTTTCACACATTAGAGGTAACAAATCCCCTGAATTAATGGTAAAAAATAGCTACAGATAAATAAAAGACGACCAAAGGAGCTGCAGTGAATTCCTCAGCGACAAGCAAAGAACAAAAACAGGCCGCCGCTGATCCACAGGACCTGTATATTGATAAAGAATTGAGCTGGCTTTCTTTCAACGAACGGGTTCTGCAAGAGGCCTCCGACAAAGATGTCCCGCTGATCGAACGGGTACGTTTTTTAGGTATTTACTCCAACAATCAGGATGAATTCTTCAGAGTACGAGTCGCCGACGTGAAACGCCGTGTTCTGCTGCATCAGTCTCATGGCGGGGATGAAAGGGCTGCCGAGCTGTTGGGCGAGATAGAGGCTAAAGTCATCGAGCTCGATGAGAAGTTTGGCAAAATTTGGCAGGATATTTTAAGCGCACTGAAGCGACGCAACATTCACCTTGTCGACGACAAATCGATTGCCGACCATCAAGTAAAATGGGTGAAAACTTACTTTAAAAATAAAGTACTGCCGCATATTACGCCCGTTATCGTTACGAAGAAGGTTGAGCTGGAAAAGAGCCTGCGCGACTATGCCACCTACCTTGTGGTGGAAATGTGCAAAGATGGTGAATCTCAGCACACTCTGATTGAAGTCCCCACCGACGATACACCGCGTTTTATCCAATTGCCCGAAAAGAGCAAAACCCGCAAGAGCATCATCCTGCTTGACGATATGATCCGCTATTGCCTGGATATTCTTCTCAAAGAGTTCTTCGATTACGACACGGTCAACGCCTATTCCATCAAACTGACACGGGACGCCGAGTACGATCTCAGCGATGAGATAGATCAGAGCCTGATCGAAAAGATGTCCGAGGTGATGAAGCAACGCGGCAAAGCCGACCCGGTGCGGATCGTCTACGACCAGGATATGCCGGATAAAATGCTCAAATTTTTGAAGAAGAAATTAAAACTGGGCTCTTATCGCGGTATGCAACCCGGCAACCGCTACCGTAACTTCAAAGACTTTATCGGTTTTCCCAACGTCGGACGCGCCTATCTGGAAAATCCGGAATTGCCGGCGCTGGTGCATAAAGAATTACGCGGTGGCAGCAACGCCTTTGATTCGATTAAGAATCGCGATATTTTGCTTTATTACCCCTACCACCGCTTCACCAATTTTACCGAAATGCTGCGCCAGGCGGCGTTTGATCCGAAAGTTAAACGCATCCAGCTCAACGTTTACCGGGTCGCCAAAAATTCGCGCATCATGGGCTACCTGATGGATGCGGTACGCAATGGCAAAACAGTCAGTATCATCATTGAACTTCGGGCCCGCTTCGATGAAGAAGCCAACATGGCCTGGGCACAACGCATGACCGATGCGGGTCTGGAGGTTGTGGCAGGTATCCCTTCGCTCAAGATCCACTCCAAGCTGTGTTTAATTACCCGTCTCGAGGATGATCAGCTGGTGCGCTACGCCCATATCGGCACAGGTAATTTTCACGAAGGAACGGCTCGTATCTACACCGATTTCAGCCTGATGACCGCCGATCCCGAAATCACCCGGGAAGTTGAAAGCGTGTTTCAGTTTGTCCGGTTCAGCTATCGCCGCTATCAGTTCAAACACCTGCTGGTGTCACCCGTCAACACCCGACACATGCTGTACAAATTGATCAATCAGGAGATCAAAAATGTACGCGACGGTCAGAACGGCTCGATCACCTTGAAAGTCAATAATTTGCAGGACAGAGAACTTATCCAGCACCTGTATGCGGCTAGTCAGAGTGGTGTCAAAATCCGCATGATCATTCGCGGTATGTGCTGCCTGGTGCCGGGCATCAAGGGGGTCAGCGATAATATCAGCATTATCAGCATCGTCGACCGCTTCCTCGAACACCCTCGCGTTATGGTGTTTCATAACAATGGGGACAAAAAAGTCTATATCAGCTCCGGCGATTTGATGACCCGCAACATCGATAACCGGGTCGAGGTGGCCTGTCCGATTTATGATCCGGCACTTAAGCAGCGTATTATCGATATTCTCGATCTGCAGTTTAAAGACCGGGCGAAAGCCCGCATCATCGACGCCAAACAACAAAACCGCTATGTGCCGCGCGGCAACCGCAAGAAGCTGCGTTCCCAGATCGCCATTTATGATTACCTCAAAGCGATTGAGCACGGCTGAGGCGGATGAGCATAACGCGACAGATTCCCTGCTATGCTGTTAGGGACATTCGTATCGGCCATGCCCTGCGAAAATTTCTGCATGAAGGAAGATCGAAATGATGATTAAAGTCGGCGACCCTATTCCATCCGTAAATATCACCGTCGCATCCGGTGACCAGGATCACACCCTGGAGGCCAGCAAGCTATTTGCGGGTAAAAAAGTCATCTTGTTTGCAGTCCCAGGGGCCTTTACCCCAACCTGTTCCCAGGCCCACCTGCCCGGCTACGTTGTACTCGCTGATGACATAAAAGCGCAGGGGGTGGATATGATCGCCTGCCTCTCGGTAAACGACGCCTTTGTGATGCGTGCCTGGGGTGAGAGCCAGAACGCACAACAGATTATGATGCTTGCCGATGGCGGCGGTGCATTAACCCGCGCCATGGGATTGAATCTGGAAACCGGCGATTTCGGAGGGACAAGATCCTGCCGTTACGCCATGATCATTGAAGACGGGGTTATCTCGCTATTGAACATTGAGGCTCCCAAGAGCTTTGAGGTCAGCTCGGCAGAGGTGATGCTGCAAGCGCTGTAACCGCTGTATCGCTGTAATCGCTGTAGGCACGGCCTCAGGCAGGCTCAGCAACCGGTGGCGCAGAATGCTTACAGCACGCTAACCGGTTACGTCCCGCATCTTTGGCCTGGTAAAGCAGGCCATCGGCTCTTTCAAGCCAGTTAAGGCGCTCTTCACCACCCTGTTCTAACGCCAGACCAAAAGAGGCCGTGATACGCTGCAGAGGCTTGTTATCGCGACGACTACGCAGCACCAACCCGTGAATTTTTAAACGAATTTTCTCGGCCCGGCGCGCAAAGGAGTCAACCGGACCATTGAGCAGCAGGGCAAACTCCTCGCCACCGTAACGCACTGCCAACTCACTGCTTTCAACCTGCTGCTGCAAAAGCGCCGCCACCTGACGTAACACCAGATCGCCAACCGCATGACCGTAGCTGTCGTTGAACCGTTTGAAATGATCGATATCCACCATCACGAGACAGCGGGGCTTACTGCCTCCCGGGGC
>JBFGYY010000087.1:0-9218 GCA_041587095.1 Motiliproteus sp.
CATGGCTGCACTCCCTATACGCAGATAACTATTCCAGACTGTTGAGCGAAACGCGGATCAGCCTTCGGGCCCATCAAAGCACAAAGGCCAGCACCAGAGGGATCGCGATCAGGCTACCCATATTACCGATTAGAACAATGGCAGCAACCCGATGCGGTTCTTGATTATAACGCTCCGCCACCATGTAGTTGAGCACGGCAGGGGGCAGCGCACCGAAGACCATCAGCATGGCGAACTGCTCATCGGACAACTGCAGCCAGGGCTGGCAGGCCAGAGCGATTAATACCCCGGATAACGGACAGAGAATGGCGCCCAGCATGCCTTCGCGCCAGCTGTTCAGACCGACCTGAACAATACGGATACCGAGCGTGAAAAGCATCAGGGGGATGGATATCTGACCCAGCATCTGGATCGGCATGGCAATGGCCTGGGGCAGCTTCCATTCCATGCTGCTCCAGATGATACCGGCGATCGTGGCCTGGATCATGGGCATTTTAAGCAGCTGCAAAGGGTGGCTTTTACGGTCAAGCATCGACACGCCGACGCTCATATGCAGGGTGTTTTCAATCAGAAACAGGATAACGGCCGCTGGCAGTGCCTGTTCCCCGAAGGCTAACACCATCAGGGGTAAGCCGAGGTTTCCCGAGTTACTGAACATCATGGGTGGCAGGAAGGTGCGCACATCGATTTTCATCAGTTTGACAAACGGGTACAGCAGCAGGCCGGAGCCCAGCACAACAATGGCCGCGCCCAGCGCCAGATCCTGATACTGACTGAGGGGGAACGCCTGCGTGGCCATCGAATGGAAGATGAGCGCGGGTATGAACAGATCCATATTGGCGCGGTTGGCAAATTCGATATCGGTTTGCCGGAAGCGGCCGTACAGGTAGCCACTGAGAACAATAACGAACAACGGAAAGACGGTGAGGAAAATGCGCTCGATAAGATCGATGCTAGTGGCCGTCATCCCTGAAACTCCTCAGCAGTAGTAAGTCGACATCATCGGTGTAAGGTAAGTTGCTTCGATAGATGGAGTGAAGAAACCGACCTATCATAATCGGTTAGGTGGAAGGAGATAGTAGCGGAGCAAGCGGATCGCGTCGAGAGGACGCGATCCGCGCAGGGGCTTAGCCCTGAGTCGGTACAACCAGCACCGGACGCTTGGAGTACTTGATGACGTGGCGTGTCACCGCACTGGAGCGGCCCAGGGAGTTGTGTGAACCCATGACGATCATATCGGCATCGATATCATCGGCCATGTCGACAATCGCGTCGCTGAAGTTGCCTTCGATCACAGCATGCTCGATATTGACTTCGACTTTTTCATCCAGATCGGCCAGTTCCTCGGCGCAGGCCTTGGCAACACGGTCTTTCATGGTCTGTTTGATATTGTCGATGCCTTCGTCATGCATCTTCTTGATCAGCTCTTCCGGCAGGTAGTTCTGGATCAGGGCGTGACCCATCTCGCCGATAGGCTCAACAACATGCAGCATCACAATCTTGGCCTTGTACAGGTTAGCCAGCTGGACTGCCTGACGAAACACCGGGCGCGTGTATTTGCTCAATGTAGTTGTGTACAGGATCGTTTTAATTTCTGGCAGTGACATCGTTGAACTCCTTAACAGTGATCGTCTCAGACAGCCTGACTGGCAGCTTGAGTAGGTTGATTGCTGACTACCTTCTTTGGTGAGGAGCAGCGATCAACTAAGTAGACGATGGATTTATACTCTATGCAACTATGGTATGACAAACCTATTTCGCAAGTACGGCTTGTGGAAAAGCCTTCCTTGCAGTCCGCAGGTAGCGAATCTTTCAGGTTGCGCAGCGCGGATGCGTTCAGTTCGGGGGTAGAAAAGCCCTTGTCGCCGGCAAAACCACAGCAGGTAATCTGATCGGGTATAAACACCTGCGAGGCACAGCGCTCGGCAATCGCTTTGAGCTTGTCATCCACGCCCATGCGCGTTGCGCTGCAGGTGATATGCAAGGCGATGGTCTGTTGCTGAGGCGTGAACTCCAGCCTGTCCATGAGATATTCATCGATAAACTGCACGGGCTCAAAAATCTGCAGGCGCGGATCGCTGTTCTCTTTCATGCGCAGCGTGCAGGGGCTGGTATCGGAATAGATCGGATACTCGCCATTATTGGAGGCGGCCAGCAGTGCCTGTTCGGTTTCCCTGGCTTTAAAGTCTGCTGCCTCGAAAAGCCCTTTGCTCTGGAACGGCATGCCACAGCAGAGTTTATCCAACCTTTCGGGGTAGATGACTTCAAAGCCTGCTTTGCGTAGCAGGGCCTCGGTCACCTGCGACAATGCCTGAGACTCACTGGTTTCGCGTTGCAGGCCCATCGTACGGCTGGCACAACTGGGGACGTAAACCACTTTAGGCGCCCCGGCATCGACGACCGGCTTGGCGATAATGCGCGGTGCGGCGGTTGGCATACTGGGTGTCCACTGCTGCACGGCACCACCACTGACTTTGCGGGCCAGGCCGGTAACTGCTGTCATGGCCTTGGTACCCAGCAGACCGTGCGCTATGTTGGCACCCTTAAAAGCGATGCGGCTGGTCGTGGCGATACCTTCGAAATGTTCAGCCACCCACTGGGCTTTGCCGGCATGCTTCTGGTTGGCATCGTGGCGTAGCGCGCGGGTCATATCGCCGGTATTGATGCCTACCGGACAGGCGGCAGAACAGAGGCCGCAGGCGGCGCAGGTATCAATCCCCTGGTAGTCGTAGTCGGTTTTGAGTCGCTGCAGGCGCTCGGGTTCGCTGCCACTGGCTTCCAGGCGGGCGATTTCACGGCAGATAACAATACGCTGGCGCGGCGTCAGGGTCAGGGCGCGAGAAGGGCATGACGGTTCACAGAAGCCGCACTCGATGCACTTGTCGATCAGCGGATTGGCCGCCGGTAACAGCTTCAGGTTTTGCAGGTGAACTTTGCGGTCGCGGTTCAGTAGCACCCCGGGGTTGATCAGGTTCAGGGGGTCAAACAGCTCTTTGATCTCCCACATCAGGGCGTAGGCTTCGCTGCCCCATTCCTGCTCGACGTAAGGCGCCATGTTGCGGCCTGTGCCGTGTTCGGCTTTCAGGGAGCCGTCATACTTACCGACCACCAGGTCAGCGACGGCGTCCATCAGTTTTTCGTAACGATCGATCTCGGTCTGACTTTCGAAAGACTGGGTGAAAACGAAGTGCAGGTTGCCTTCCAGCGCGTGACCGAAGATCAGCGCCTCGTCGTAGTGAAATTCTTTAAACAGCACGTGCAGGTCATGCACCGCTTCGGCCAGCTGTTCAACAGGGAAGGCAACATCTTCGATGATCACCGTGGTGCCTGTTTTGCGCACCGCGCCTACGGCGGGGAACAAACCTTTACGGATGGCCCAATACTGGTTGTACTCAGCGGGGTCGGTGGTGAACCGGATCGGTTGGCAGGTTTCGAACTCCTCCAGCACAGAGCGTATGGAGGCGACCTTGTTATGCAGCTCCTGGGTTGACGCGCCGCGGGTTTCAACCAGCAGCGCCGTGGCGTGATCACCCAGTTCTTTGATGAAGGGCGGCATCCCCGCTTTGTTTTCAACCGAATGCAGGCCGGCGCGATCCATCAGTTCAACCGCAGAGACCGGTGTTTTCTTGAGTCGGGCAACCGCTCGACAAGCCAGTTCAACGGTCGGGAAGAATACCAGCGCCGAGGCCTTGTTCGGATGCTCATCGACGGTCTTGTAGGTGATTTCAGAGATAAAGCCCAGCGTGCCTTCCGAGCCGATCATCAGGTGCTGGAGGATATCGATCGGATCCTCATAATCGACCAGTGAATTCAGCGCGTAGCCCGTGGTGTTTTTCAGACGATATTTGTGCCGGATGCGCTCGTGCAGCGCTTCGTTGGCACGGGTTTGCTTGGCCAGGGCATCCAGAGCATCCAGCAAGGGCTGATGGCTTGCGCTGAATTTTGCGCGGCTGTCTTCGTTGCCGGTGTCCAGCAGGGTTCCGTCAGCCAGAATGACCTGCATGGATTGCAGTGTCCGATAGCTGTTCTGGGCCGTCCCGCAACACATACCACTGGCGTTGTTGGCGGCGATGCCACCGATCATCGCCGCATTAATCGAGGCCGGATCGGGACCAATTTTCTTTTTAAACGGTGCCAGATAGCGGTTTGCGTGGCCGCCGATGACACCGGGCTGCAAGCTAATCTGTGTCGCGCCGTCATTAATGCGATAGCCCTTCCAGCCGTCGCCGAGCTGAATCAATACCGAATCGGTGATCGCCTGCCCTGAAAGACTTGTCCCTGCTGCACGGAAAGTCACGGGGATTTTCTGCTCCCGGGACAAGGTCACGATACGTGCTACTTCATCGGGTGTTTCGACCCGGACCACGATCTGCGGTATCAGGCGATAGAAGCTGGCATCAGTACCATATGCCAGCGTACGCAGTGGATCGTTGATCAGCCGTTGTTCAGGAATAAATTCGGCAAGGCGCTGGTAAAAAAGAGAATAGTCGTTACTCATGGGGTATCTCGCATCTTGTACGCTGCGCTGGTCGACAGCGCGACTGAAACGGGCTTTGTCGGGCGGCGTTCCTGCCTCCCTTTGGACTGTGCTGGCGGTGAAGGATTCACCGCCAGTTATAGAATTGGGATTATGGTGCAGAGGCCTGCGTCATAATCCCCCCGGCCTTAAGCAGCTAAGGCCGGGGGGGCTGGTTAGCTATAGGCTATTGATGGTAGCCAGAGCACGATTTGTGGCCAGAGCACCAGTACGACCAATGCCAGTAACTGGATCGCAATGAAGGGCAGGACGCCGAGGTAGATTTCACGCAGTTTCACGTCCGGAGGGCAGACTCCCTTCAGGTAGAACAAGGCGAAGCCGACCGGCGGGGTCAGGAACGATGTCTGTAATGCCATGGCCACGAGCATGACAAACCACACCAGTTCCGGGCTGTCTACTACGCCGTATCCATTGATATCCAGTCCTAATGCCGATATCACCGGCGCGAGTAATGGCAGGATAATCAGCGTGATTTCGATCCAGTCCAGGAAGAATCCCAGCAGGAAGATCACAGCCAGAATAAACGCGATGATGCCGTAGGGACCAAAAGGCAGGCCGGTCAGGAACGATTCGATCAGCTCGTCTCCGCCCAGTTCACGAAGCACCAGGGCGAAACAGGTTGCGCCGATAAAGATGGCGAAAATATAGGCGGTGGTGTTGTAGGTACCCTGCATGACTTCTTTGAGTACTTTCAAGCTGAACTTGCGGTTGTACATGGCCAGCAGCGTTGCACCCATGGCGCCAACACCCGAGGCTTCGGTGGGCGTTGCGATGCCGCCGAAAATGGAACCCAGGACGGCAAAGATCAGCAGCAGAGTAGGAAGAACCGCTTTGAGTACGTTCATGAATGCTTTGGTTGTGATGGGCTTGGCGTCTGCCGGAATGGGAGCGGCAGACGGCTTGAACAATCCAACCAGGAAGATATACAGGATATAAGCGCCACCCAGCATCAGACCCGGGAATACGGCACCCATAAACAGGTCGCCAACCGACAGACCCAGCTGGTCCGCCATGATAACCAGCATAATGCTGGGTGGAATCAGGATACCCAGTGTGCCGGCACTGGCAATGGTACCGAGGGCGAGGGGCTTGGAATAACCCTGCTTAAGCATGGATGGCAGAGACATGACCGCGAGCAGTACAACGGATGCGCCGATGATGCCGGTTGAGGCTGCCAGGATAATGCCGATAGCCGTTACCGTGATCGCCAGACCACCGCGAACACGGCCAAACAGTTCCTGCATCGATTGCATCAGGCGCTCTGCCACACCGGACTTGTCCAGCATGATGCCCATAAAAATAAACATGGGCAAGGCAACCAGTATCCAGTTGTCCATTATCTTAAAGAGTCGGTTAACAACCAGGCCCAGCGTGGTGTAATCGAGACCGGTGATGGTATCTAGATAGATGTCGGCGAAATAGCCGATGAAAGCAAAGATGACACCAATGCCGCCCAATACAAACGCGACAGGAATGCCGGAGAACAGCAGCACGATGAACGAGATGAACATCGCGATGACGAGGATTTCATTGATTTCCATGATTAACGACTCCCTTTGGAGAGCAAAACAACGTCTCGAATCAGGCGGGAGATAACCCCCAGACCCAGCAAAGCGAAGCTGGCTGGTATGACAGACTTAATCGCCCAGCGCCAAGGGAGTCCCGAAGGTGATTCGGATCCTTCATTAACGCGCCAGGACTCATAGACAAAGTCGAGGCTGTGCAGGAAGACGATGGTGATAAAAGGCAGTACCAGTGTCAGGATGCCTATGATCTCGATAATACGCTTAGACTTGTTTGTCAGGGTGCTATAGATGAGATCGACGCGAACATGGGAATTGTTAATTTGCGCGTAAGACAGACCGAACATGACACCGACTGCATACAGGTGCCATTGCAGCTCCTCCAGAACTATAAGACCGCTGGAAAATCCTTTACGCAGAATAACCTGCGTAATGATAACCAGGACCAGTAGTACATAAACCCAGGAGATGGCGTTACCGATGCGACGTATGAACGCGTCGAGCATGTCGGCCACCGGTACCGGTGTCGAATTTTTAGTGGTCGTAATCACGGGAGGTAACCTTTTAACAGGGTTGACGATTGGTGCTTTTTAAACGACGCGAGAAACGCCTGCCGGGTTCACGCTCGGTAAGCTTAATCAGTCATGGCTGTAGCAGACACGAACTCATTAAGGCTCACACCGGAGTGCAGGGCGGTTCTCGCAATATACAGGCCCGGATGGGCCTGTATATTCAGCGGACTGTATTAGTCCTGGCTTGGCTTGGCGCGTGGCAAGAAGGCATTAGCTTCCCACAGGTCGTAGCCGTCGCGGTAAGTCTTCAGGTCAGCCCATACTTTGGCGAAGAAGGGGTCTTGCTTCTTGTCTTCAACCACTTCGTTCCAGGCGCCTTCGAAGGCTGACAGCATGGTGTCGTTCCAGTAACGGATCTTGACGCCATTCTGCTCAACGTTCTTTTTCATGACTTCGAACTGCATGGATTCGCCTTCGGCGATAGCGTTGGTCATAGACGCCTTACAGGTGGTGTCAACAATCGCTTTCTGCTGCTTATCCATCTTGTTCCAGGTGTCTTTATTGATCAGGAGCTCAAAGATGGTGGACTGCTGGTGCCAGCCGGGGAAGTAGTTGTACTTGACGATCTTGTGGAAACCAAGACGCTGGTCGATGGCTGGCTGAGAGAACTCAGACGCATCGATTGCGCCTTTTTCCAGTGCACCGAAGATTTCACCGCCGGGCAGCTGAGAGGTGCTCACACCCATTTTTTCCATCACGCTGGCACCGAGGCCGAAGAAGCGCATGTTCAGGCCTTTCAGGTCTTCAGGCTTTTCGATGGGCTTGGCAAACCAACCGGATGTCTCAGGAGACAGCATGGCGCAAGGCAGAACTTTAACGTTATAACCGGCCTGATCGTACATTTCCTGGTACAACTTCAAACCATTACCGTAGTACAACCAACCCAGGTATTCACCGGCTTCAGGACCAAATGGCACCGCAGAAAACAACGCAGCAGCGGGAATCTTGCCCTGCCAGTAACCGGCAGTCGCGTAGCCTGAGTTGACCTTACCGCTTGAAACAGCACCCAGAATTTCCGGAGGACTTACCAGTTTGCCGGGCTCGTAGATTTTCATCTTCAGGTTGCCGCCACTGATGGTGCTCAACTGCTCGGAGACCCACTTGATAGGCGTACCGAGTGCCGGCAGGTGTGTGCCGAAGGCTACGGGGGTTTTAAGCAGTACTTTGCTTGCAGCAGAAGCGGGAGTTGAAACAGATAAGGCAGTTGCCGTGATAACGGCGGCAGTCAACGCAGATTTTGCGAAGTTTTTCATGATCTATCCTCAGAGAACCGTTTTATTTCTTATCGGTCCCGTCATCTGGCCGGTAGCGCAGTGTCGGGTTTAACTGGGCAATTGGTAATACCACTTGTCCGGTGGGGTGATACATTACGTGTTTATCCCTTGGTTTGTCAATCCCGCTGGTTGTTTTTTCATCATTTTGCATCGTATGATTCGTCAGAACGCGGGTTTTCGAAACGTTGAGACTACAATAGTAGCGGGTTTCGGCGCGATTGCTCTGTGAATACCTCTTATTGGTGCGAACAAGCCAAACGTCTGATAGATAAGGGGGTGGACGGAATCTTTTTTTCAAGTATTATTGGTATGACCAATTTGTAGTGTGCGTTTGGAAAGTGTGTTTATGACTTATCGCCGTGTGAAGCAGCCAAAAATTTCTGATGTGATCATGGGGGAGCTGGAGACCATGATTCTGGAGGGCTCTCTGAAACCAGGGCAACGACTGCCCTCTGAGCGGGAGCTATCCAAGCGATTTGATGTTTCTCGTCCCTCTCTGCGTGAAGCGATCCAGAAGCTTGTCGCCCGCGGGCTGCTGCATAGCCGCCAGGGTGGCGGTACGTATGTGGCTGAGGAGGTCGGCGGGGCTTTTTCTGATCCGCTGCTGGATCTGTTCGCCTCGCACCCTGAAGCGCAGTACGACCTGCTCGAATTTAGACATGCGCTGGAAGGCGTGATCGCTTATTACGCGGCTCTGCGCAGTACCGAGGCGGATAAGGACGCCATCAGGGTGCAATACGAATTGCTCGAGCAATACCACGCGTCTAAAGAGTTTGAGAAAGAGGTGGAAGCCGATGTTGAATTCCATCTCTGTATCGCCAGTGCGACGCACAATATGGTGTTACTGCACAGTATGCGAGCTCTGTTAGGGCTGTTGAAGAAAAACATCATGAGCAACCTGGAGAATATTTACCCGAAGTCCGGGCATCGAACCAAAATTCACGCACAGCACAAGGTGCTGATGGATGCGATCCTGGCCGGCAACCCCGAGGAGGCGCGTCGTGCTGCCCATGAGCATCTGGCTTACGTAGAAGAAGCGTTGCTCGAATACGGCAAAGAGGAGACGCGGCTTGAACGCTCGCTTCGCCGGGCCAACATGTCAGGTTAGTTGCCTCTTTGTCGCAGAGCAGTAGCTGTTTTTGTTAGCAGTACAACGCGTATATCGCCGTTCGTAAGTCTTGGTCGATGTTCTGCATTTACTTTGCAGATAGACATGGAAGAGGCTGCGCTGATTATTACAGCGATGCGCAGATAGCAGGCGAGTGCAGGACCCGTCTTTATCACCGTAAGAAAAACAGACCGGTCAGCTAAG
>JBFGYY010000088.1:0-9114 GCA_041587095.1 Motiliproteus sp.
AACAAATTCACGAAAGGTAATTAACCCTGGGCATCGTAACCTGATGAGAATCGCTACGTGTTCGGCATGACGCGCACGGATCGCATCAGGTATAATGACCCACTATTTGTCTCTGGTAATCCCATGTCTACGGTTCCATTTCTGTTTCGTTCACCGCGCCGGCCGGTCAGGCCCGCTCCTGTTTTGCCGATGACCCGATCCGAAATGGATGAGTTGGGTTGGGATCGCTGTGACGTGGTGTTGGTAACCGGTGACGCCTATGTTGACCATCCCAGCTTCGGAATGGCCGTTATTGGCCGTTTACTGGAATCGCAGGGGTTCCGAGTCGGCATTATTTCACAGCCCGACTGGAGCAATAAGAATGACTTCATGCGCTTGGGTAAGCCGCGGCTGTTTTTCGGTGTCACCGCCGGCAATATGGATTCGATGATCAATCGCTATACCGCCGAGCGTCGCCTGCGCCATGACGATGCCTACACCGCGAATGCTGAAGCGGGCAAGCGGCCCGACCGGGCCGTTCTGGTCTATTCGCAGCGCTGCCGCGAGGCTTACAAAGAGGTGCCGCTGATACTGGGCGGTATCGAAGCGAGCCTGCGCCGAATTGCCCATTATGATTATTGGTCCGACAAAGTACGGCGTTCAATCTTGCCCGACGCCAAAGCCGACTTGTTGCTCTACGGTAATGCCGAACGGGCGCTGCTGGAGGTGGCGCACCGCCTGGCCGATGGGGAAGATGTTTCCAGCCTGACCGATATCCGTGGCACGGCATTGATGCGCAGTCAGTTGCCAGAGGGCTGGATTTTGCAGGATTCAACCTCCGTTGACCTTCCCGGTCCGCCACCGGTCAGAATCGATCCTTACCAGATGGTTCAGGCTGACAGTTGCAGCGAGAAAACCGAGGAGACTGCCCAGGTGGTTTCGTTGCAACAAAGCCCGGATCCAAGCGATCGCAGCCGTACCTGTATTCGCGTGCCCGCTTTTGAAGAGGTACGTAATGACCCGATCCTCTATGCGCACGCATCGCGTGTGATGCATCTGGAGACCAATCCCGGTAATGCGAGGGCGCTGGTTCAGCGCCATGGTGATCGGGATCTTTGGGTTAATCCGCCGCCGATCCCGCTGACAACCAAAGAGCTGGACGGCGTTTTCGACCTGGCTTACACGCGCCTGCCGCATCCGTCCTACGGCGATGCCCGGATTCCCGCTTACGAGATGATTCGTTTTTCCATCAACATCATGCGCGGTTGCTTCGGTGGTTGTACCTTCTGTTCGATAACCGAGCACGAAGGGCGCATTATCCAGAATCGCTCAGAGTCCTCAATTGTCAAAGAGATCGAGTCGATTCGTGATAACACCCCCGGCTTTACCGGTACCATCTCCGACCTGGGTGGGCCTACCGCCAATATGTATCGATTGGCTTGCAAGAGTCGCGAGATAGAAGCTGCCTGCCGGCGCCTTTCCTGTGTGTATCCGGGCATCTGCTCCAATTTGACCACCGACCACCGCCATCTGACGAACCTGTATCGTCGTGCGCGCAAGATACCGGGCATTAAACGCATTTTAATCGCCTCCGGGCTGCGTTACGACCTTGCGGTTGAAGACCCGGAATATGTGCGTGAGCTGGTGCAGCATCACGTGGGCGGGTATCTGAAAATAGCGCCCGAGCATACCGAAGATGGTCCATTGTCTAAAATGATGAAACCCGGCATGGGCAGTTATTACCGTTTCAAAGCCTTATTCGACCGCTTGTCGAAAGAGGTGGGCAAGAAACAATACCTGATTCCTTATTTTATTTCGGCGCACCCGGGGACCAGGGATGAAGATATGCTCAACCTCGCGCTATGGCTGAAAGAGAATGATTTCAAATTGGATCAGGTGCAGAACTTTATTCCTTCGCCAATGGCCAACGCGACAACCATGTATCATACCGGCCTTGACCCGCTGCGACGGATTCGGCGGGGCGCAGACACCATGGTGGTTGCCAGCGGAGCCCGGCAGCGACGTCTGCATAAGGCTTTGCTGCGTTACCACGACCCTGAAAACTGGCCTCTGTTACGGGAAACCCTGTTGAAAATGGGGCGCAGAGACCTGATCGGCCGGGGTCCCAAGGCGTTGGTTCCGCCTGTTGGCGTGGTGAAAGCCAGCCGCAGCCCTGCGCGGCCAGGGGCCAAGTCAGCCCCGCAGCGCCGGGGTGGTCGTAGCGCGGCTCCGCGTGGTGCTAACCGCCGGCGCCGTTAAGCTGATGCAGCGGTGGGTCTTGCTTATTCAGTGTGGCGATACCAGACTGCGCATACTCGGTGATTCTTAACCCCTTCCGGGGGGATGCGGGCATTTAGTCTTCACATCCTGCTTGCGTTTCACTGTGTGCCTGACCAATCGTCGCCGAGAGGAAGTCTGCATGATGTCATCCACGGACAACGCGAATTCCCGCCCTGAATGGCCTGTCGCCCAGCGGTTGGCCGAGACCATTATTCGGGGTTACGACACCTATCGCGTGAAATTCGAACAGATCTCTGCCGGAGCGCGGGAGCGGTTTGAGCAGGCAGACTGGCACGGCATGCAAACGGCCACCACCGACAGAGTTGATCTTTACGAGTGTTCCGTGGGCCAGACTGTTGCCGATGCGCGGCAGCTTGCCAGGGAGCAGTTATTCAGCGTTCAATTGTGGCAACAAGCCAAAGAAGCCTACAGCGGACTCATTGTGTCCAGCAGTCATGGTGAGTTGGCAGAGACCTATTTTAATTCCATTTATTGTCGGCATTTTCAACACGCTGAAATTCAGGAAGATCGCATTTATGTGCGTACCGCGTTGCCCGAGGGCTGGCACCCGCCTGAAATGGGGATCTGCAACCGCTATAACTTTAATGGCAATGTGCCGCATCTGATCGCTCGCATTCTGGATGATTACCGCTTCGCCATCCCCTATGAAAATAAACGCAGGGATGTGCGTAATATTGTGCGATATATCAAAGAGCACCCGATCGATGGCATTCTGGTTGAAAGCGGTGCCAGTCTCGAAGTGGTTCGTTCGGTCTTTTACCGTAATAAGGGCGCGTATATTGTCGGGCGTGCCGTGAGCCGTGACCGCTTGCGCTGTGTTCCTTTTGTTATCCCGATATTGAATAACGAACAGGGTGCAGTGTTTGTCGATACGCTTATCCTGGATGCCGATGAGGTCAGTATTATTTTTAGTTTCACCCGTTCCTATTTTATGGTCGAAGCGCCGATCCCTTTTGAGTTTGTTCGATTCCTGCATAGCCTGCTGCCTGGCAAGAAATTGTATGAGATCTACAGTTCGCTGGGCTTTTATAAGCACGGCAAGACGATGTTCTTCAGAGACTTTCTGCGTCACATGGAGACCAGCGATGATCGCTTTATTATTGCCCCCGGGATCAAGGGAATGGTGATGACCGTGTTTACACTGCCCTCACTGGATGTGGTGTTTAAGATCATCAAGGACCGTTTTCACCCAACTAAAGATATGACCCGCGAGCGCGTCATCGAAAAATACCGGCTGGTAAAACGTCATGACAAAGCCGGGCGGATGGCGGATACCCAGGAGTTTCGCAATTTTGTTATCGACCGTAACCGTTTTTCTGATGAGTTGCTTGACGAGTTGCTCAAGGTGGCCGCGTCGTCAGTTCAGCTAACCGATGACAAGGTGATTATCAAACACCTGTGGACTGAACGTCGTATGATTCCGTTGAATATGTATATCGACACCGCGAGTGAGGCAGAGCTGAACGATGCCATCGATGAATACGGTAATGCGATCAGGCAGCTGGCTGCAGCGAATATTTTTCCCGGTGATATGCTGTTTAAGAATTTTGGTGTTACCCGCCACGGGCGGGTTGTGTTTTATGATTACGATGAAATTTGTTACCTGACCGAGTGTAACTTCAGGAAAATCCCGCCGCCGCGTTACCCGGAAGATGAAATGGCCAGTGAGCCCTGGTACTCCGTGGGGGAATTCGATGTATTTCCCGAAGGTTTTACGTCGTATCTGGCGAGTCGGGCGGATGTGCGCAAAGTCTTTTTTGCCCGTCACAAGGAGATCTTCGACCCTGCGTACTGGCAGGGATTGCAACAGGCGATCCTGGAAGGGGAGGTGGTTGATGTCATCCCTTATCGGCGTAAAAAACGTTTCGCGCGTCACCCGCAGTTACGCCCGCCAGTTGGCAGTCAGGGCGTCTAAGCCTGCAGTGATATGAACTTTCTCGCTCATCTTTGTTTGGCGCCCGAGCAACCCATGGCCCGGGTCGGTAACCTCATGGGCGATTTTTATCGGGGGCGGATTGACGAGCATCTGCCCGTAGCGTTGCAGGAGGGGATCCGTTTACATCGTCAAATTGACGCCTTCACCGATGCTCACCCGATCGTGCTGCGCAGCTTTGCTCGAATCAGCCCCGAGCGCCGTCGCTTTGCCGGTATTATCGTTGACCTGGCCTTTGATCACTTTCTCTGTGTGCATTGGGCTCGATTCTATTCTGTTTCGCGCACGGGGTTTATTAGCGAAGTTTATGCACAACTGCTTGAGCATCTTCCCCTGATGCCGCCTGACATGGAGCGGGTTGTCAGGCGTATGACGCAACAGGACTGGTTGAACCGTTATGAAGATAAGCAAGTGATCGCGCGCGCGTTGGACCGTATCGCCGCCAGGTTTAGCCGTCCTGTGGCGTTAACGGGGGGAGGCGAGGAGGTCTTCCGGCACTATCAGCAATTAGAGTATGATTTCCTGAACTTTTTTCCTGAGTTAATCGATTATGTAGCGGCATCCCCTGAGCGGTCGGTCTATAGTGGAGATGAGATCAAGTAGAAATGGCTTGGTTAAATCGACGGCATGTGGCGATCAGGTTGATTCGATTTTATCGGTTCAACCGGATTGGGTTGTGATGCTGAACTGGGGTGATCTTGGGTGAGATGATCTTAGGTGAGATGATCTAAAGTGGGGAACAGGCGATGTCGGAGTGGGTTGCTGGTGAAGTCATAGAAAATATTATTTGGACGGAGCAGCTGCATTCGCTCAAAATCCGCGCGGAAAGTATCAATTTTGTTGCCGGCCAGTATACGCGCCTGGCGCTGGATGTCGACGGGGTAAGGGTTGCGCGCCCCTATTCCTTTGTGAACGCGCCCGGTGCGCAATATCTGGAGTTCTTTTTTAACAGTGTGCCGGGTGGGCCACTGTCTAATCGACTGATGGCTAAAAAAGCCGGAGACAGTATCTGGGTATCCAACAAGGCTGCCGGCTTTCTGACGCTGTCGGAGGTGCCGGAAGGAAAGGAATTACTGTTACTGGCAACCGGTACGGCGATAGGCCCGTTTTTGTCCATACTCAACACCGTTGAACCCTGGGAGCGTTTTGATCGCATTGTTATGGCTTATGCGGTCCGCTACGCAAATGAACTCTGTTATCGCAAGCAGCTTGATGTGTTGCAGGAACTGCATGGGTCTCAGTTTAGCTGGATTCCGTTTGTCAGCCGCGAACCCACTGATTTCGCCTTGCCCGGGCGAATCCCCTCCGCCTTACAGGAAGGCGTTTTAGAGCAGCGCGCCGGGATGCGATTTGATCCGGCCCAGTCTCAAGTAATGATTTGTGGTAATCCGCATATGGTTAAAGACTCTTTGGATGCCTTGAAGGCCAGAGGGTTTGAAAAGAATCTGCGCAGAAAGGCAGGCCAGGTGACTGTTGAACGTTACTGGTAGGGATAAGCCGTTATTAAATTGAGCGAGTAAAAGGGACCTCTATGAAAGGGATAATACAGTTTGTCGTTGTCGTGCTGGCTGCAACGGTTATTACGGGCTGCGTCACGGATCGATTCAAGGAGTATTTAGGTAGCGATATACGTGATGTCATGATCGACTACGGCCCCCCCGATAGCGCATTCGATCTGGAGGGCGGCTGGCGGGCTTTTCAATGGATTGTGCATAACCGCTACACGACGCCGACCCATATCACGACGCATCGGACATTAACCGATCCTAAAGATTACGATTCCTGGATCAGCCGCCGCAGTACCATTGTTGGTGGTGAGACCGTTTCTAACAGTTGCCTGTATACCTTGTTTGCTAACTGGGATGAGGCGCGCAAAACCTGGATCGTATCGAACGAGCGTCAGCCGCGCACCAGTTGTCACTGAATGTCATTGCGTTGCGTGTTTGTGCCGCGTTTGATTGCAAGGCCCTGTTGCGCGGAGTCTGGAGTGCAGAGGTTTGCAGGTTGCTACGCGTATTAACGCCGTAATCGGCCCGGTCGTCTAAACGCCGTACAGTCACGCCTGATATCAGGTGAGACTGTACGGCGTTATTGCGTTAAAAAGGAAAGATCATCGGGGTAACCACAAGAGTAACGACCATGACCACCAGCTGCAGTGGTACACCGACTTTGACAAAATCGATAAAGCGATAATTCCCCGGCGCTAATACCAGTGTGTTAACAGGTGAGGCGATGGGGGTTGCAAAAGCCGTTGATGCTGCGATGGCTACCGTCATCATAAGAGGTTCCGGATTCAGCCCTACCCCTTGGGCGGCCGCCAGCGCAATCGGTGCGATTAGAACAGTGGTAGCCGTGTTGGAAATAAACTGGCTGAGAACGGAGGTCAATAAAAACAGGCTGGCACATATTATGATCGGGTCACTGCTGCCCACCGAGGTGATAAGCTGATCGACAATCAGTTCCAGGGCGCCTGTTTTCTTCATCGCGAGCGCCAGAGGTAACATGCCGGCGATGAGCATCAGACTGGTTGCATTCAGTGAGCGATAAGATTCTTCCATGGTGACACAGCCTGTGAGCACCATGGCCAATGCCGCTAACAGTATGGCGGTCAGATTTGGCAGAGCACCACTTACCATCGCGATCAGCATCAGTGCCATGATACCCAGCGCAACAGGTGCCTTCTGGCCGCGGGAGGGGACTTCGGTCATTTCGGCCGGCGTCTCGAGGACGACAAAATCGCGCTGTGTGTCCAGTGATTCAATATAACGCCAGCCACCGGCCAGCAGCAGGGTATCACCAAAAGCCAGGGGTTCTCCGTTGAACTCCGTCACCAACGGTGATCCTTCACGGCGAATACCGATCACGCTCAGTTTAAACTTCTCGCGGAACCGGCCCTCCTTGATGGTCTTGCCTTTCAGGTTAGAACTGGAGCGCAGCAGGACTTCGGCAAATCCAAACTCCTGGTTTAGCCGCTCGGTTTCACCCGCTGGAAAACCCTGGCTCTGTGCGCCTGTCTCCTGGCAGAGCCGGGCGATATCTTCGGTTTTACCGTATACCATCAGCGTGTCGCTGGCATTGACAACCGTATGCGACAACACCGGCATCAGGGTTGACATGAGCCGGCCACGACGCTGAATACCAAACACGGTGACTTCATAACGGGTACGCAAACCTGCTTCAGCGACTGTTTTACCCGCCAGAGTGCTGTTGGCAGGCAGATAAATACGGTGCAGGTGATCAGATACACCGTAACGCTCGGCAAAAGCCTGCAAGCTGGGGTGGGGGTTTTCCGGGTCGCGAATCTCGCTTTTGGGTAGCAGGTGCCGGGCAACAAAAATCAGATAGA
Source organism: Motiliproteus sp. (assembly GCA_041587095.1). GTDB lineage: Bacteria > Pseudomonadota > Gammaproteobacteria > Pseudomonadales > Balneatricaceae > Motiliproteus. The sequence continues at coordinate 7,560 of JBFGYY010000088.1, forward strand.
CCATGCCGATTGCCAGAATGATCAGACCCAGCGGTGTGAAGTCGAAAAAGCCAAAAGGCGCTAATCCGGCGCGTTGCATTTCGCCGCTGACAACAATGTTGGGCGGTGTTCCGATCAGTGTCATCATGCCGCCAATCAGCGAGCCGAAGGCGAGCGGCATCAACAGACGCGACGGGTTCAGTTTCGCTTTGCGTGACATGCTGAGCACGACCGGGATAAATAGCGCTACCGCGCCCGTTGAGCTCATAAACGCCGAGAGCCCGGCAACGGCGGGAAGCAGAAATAACAGCAGTCTGACTTCATTGTTACCACCGACTCTGAGTAGCCAGTTTCCAACCGCGGCGGCAACACCGGTACGAAACAGCGCTTCTCCGACGACAAAAAGCGCGGCGATCATAACGACAATCGATTGGCCGAAGCCGGAAACCGTTTCTGCCGGTGTAATGATGCCTGACAGGGCTAAAGCTGCCACCACCATCAGGGCGACAATATCCATACGGATTTTATCGAGGATAAAGAGGAGAATCGTGGTTGCCAGAAGAGCAAACACAAACAGCATGTCAGTTGTCACAATGACTCCGGTCAGAAGGGGTTGTTGGTCAAATACAGGAAAATTAGCGCGGCTAGTGTGCAGTAATGACGAGATTAACAAAAGGTCTAGCGAGCTGAATGCTGATCCGTGTCAGTAACTGATAGCGCAACACTGAGAAGAGTCGGGGCGCCGACTTCTGAAAAGAGATACTGCGACAGGGAAGGAGCGGTTAACGTTCTTCCAGAGGGATCAGGTAACCCTGGACCAGCACCATTAGCAACGAACCTGCCAGCCACCATTCGAGCCCGAACGTACTGCTGCTGTAGCCCGCAACGGCTGTGGTCATGGCAATGACGAAGAACGCAAAGAAGGCGAACCAGGAAACGCCTATACCGCGTCCGCAATGACGGCAGCGGGTGCTTCCTGCTGGTCCTAACAGCAGTTTTCTGGCCAAGCCTAAAGCCGGCTGGCCACAATGCGGGCAATTCGTTTTACCAGGCACGACTCAATACTCCCTGTACAGCATCGATACTGCTTGTCCATTTGCATAAATCTGTAAATCATCATTACAGCCTGCGCTCAGTTTCCAATCGAATGCGCACAAACGATATACAGTGGTATTTATAGATTAGATTGCTGCTTTTGGCCAGTCAGCCCTTGTGTGCGTTACTTAGCGCCTTCCCGGCGCTACGCTTAATACATCAGTAAGATTTAGTGCGTCTTCCTCTTGCGGCTCTGTTTCGGCTCGCAATGCATCTAACGCTGCTTTTGCTGCTTCATTAGCGAGGCTGGCAGCCTGTTCTTCGGCCTCCCACTGTTTTTTGCGTTCAGTAACAAATTGCAGGGCTTCATTGACGGTTGTCTCAACCTTTTTATGCATTTCAAGTTGCTCTGAAATGGACAGATAGAAGGCCATGTCGACTTCGTGTCTGAAGTAGCGGGGAGGGAGTCGGTTGAGAGCGACACAAGCGACATCAGCAAAGAAATCACTGTCTTCATCGACGTCGGGCGCTTTGTTTTTTA
>JBFGYY010000089.1:0-9013 GCA_041587095.1 Motiliproteus sp.
CACCCACAACGATTCACCCACAACGATTCACCCACAACGATTCACCCACAACGATTCACCTACAACGATTCACCTACAACAACGCAGCGCTTGACGCTGACCGCAGGGCGCCGCGCCAATATCACGCATGACCTTGCCCGGTCATTGTTTGATAATTAATCGATTTATATCCGAAGCCCAATCGCCGCTTTGGGCGGAAAACGGTTGAAAGACAACAAATTCATCCTTATGCTTCTCAGGTTTTTTGATTTAAATCTTTTTACTGTACGCTATGTATTACCTTGGTTTAGCGCACCGACCGACACCACACATGATTCAAGCGATATTCTTATGAAAAAGGTTCTCTTCGTCGCCCCTCCTTACCATTGCTGGGGAGTACAGGTCATTGGTACCTGGCCACCCCTTCAGCTTGCTTACCTGGCAGACGTTGCGATTAAGGCCGGGTACGACGCCAAAATCTTCGACGCGATGAACAAGTACAAGACGTTTGACGACGTACGCGACGAGATTACCCGTTACCAGCCCGATTTCGTGGTATCGCTGGATTACCTGCCCGTCTCCGGCGCGATCAGCACAGCCACCGTACCGGCGGCCTTGCAAGCACTGGCGATTGCCAAAGAGGTTAACCCGGCCACCGTTACCCTGCTTGGCGGCCCGCATCCGACCTTTCTCTATAAAGAAATTCTAACCAACGACAACAATCCGCCCGATTTTGTCCTGCGCGGTGAGTCAGAGGCCACCTTCGGCAAGGTACTGGAGCTTTACGCCGATGAGAATCGACTGGCCGTAGACTGGCGCGAAGTCAAAGGCCTGGCCTTTGTGGATGATGACGAAGTCGTAAACACCGGTCTGCGCGCGCATATCGACGACCTGGACAATTATTCCCCAGCCTGGCATCTGCTGGACTGGGAGGACTACCACTACAATATCGAACCCTGGGGCCGGATGGCGTCCATTATGACGACCCGCGGCTGCATGATGGATTGCTCGTTCTGTTCACACCGGGTGTTCTGGCGCGGTGACTGGCGGGTGCGTGATCCGGAAAAGGTGATCGACGAGATTCGTCATCTGGTTGATACCTACCAGGTGGAGTTCATCACCCTGATCGATCCCTACCCGACCAAAGACCGTGATCGCTGGGAGCGCCAGCTGGATCTGCTCATCGAAGCGAATATCGATGTCCAGCTCCTGATGGAAACCCGGGTTGAAGATATCATTCGTGATCAGGACCTGCTGCACAAGTACCGCGATGCCGGCATTATTCATATGTACCTGGGTGCCGAGAGCAGTGATGACAGCACACTCAACAGCCTGAACAAGGGCACCAATGTCGACCAGAATAAGCTCGCCATCGACCTTCTGCGCGATCACGGCATCATGACCGAAGCGTCCTTCATGATCGGGTTTCCCGAGGATACGACCGAAAGCGTCGACAAAACGATCGCCGAGGCGATTCGACTCAATCCCGATATTGCCGTGTTCCCGCTGATCACGCCGATGCCCTTCACGCCCCTGTACAAGCAGATGAAGGATCGCATCCGCGTCTTCGATTACGCCAAGTACAACTTGATGACGCCGATTATCGAACCGCACGCGATGCCACTCGAACAGGTATCGAAAGAACTGGCGCGTTGCTACATGACCTTTTACGGCAACAAAATGAAAGAGGTGCTGGCGCTGGAGGATGGCTTCAAACGCCGCTATATGATGAGTGCCTTCAAGGCGATGATGAAGGACTTCCACAAGCATTTCGATTTTGGAGGCCAGAGCATTCCGCACGACATGCCCGGTTTGAAAGAATTGAATGACGTGGTGAAAGAAAGCTAACGACCCGCCTCTGGCGATGCCCGGCACGGGCGTCGTCCGGTCTGGCCACCAACGCCGATACCCCGCTTGCTCTTGCGCTTATCCATTATCCGCAAAACCCCGAATCCGCAACGTGATGCCGGGTATTGCGACTTGGCACTCGCCTGAACAGCCTGCACACTATTGCCTCGCTCCCGCCTCGCCCACTCCGACTCATCCCTGCTTTGATCCCTGCTTTCTTCTCAGTACGGCGTAAATAAGTAACCACTTAGCCGCTAACCCTATTGACTGCGTTAATGCTTATTCACAAGTGCTAATTCGCCGATGAAAAACCGTGCATTTCGATCGCCGACTCGGTGAAAACTGCCTCCATAAGATGCAAGCTATTGTTTTATAACACAACAAACACAACTGGTCGTTTTTTAACCAACCCAAACTCCACCGCCAATCATGCGGGCTACAGTCGCTTAATCAGCGCCTAAACACAGATTTATCCACAGATTCTGTGGATTCCTCAGTCCACGGACCTCTAACCTTAAGAAAACCAAGGCGTTGCCATTCATCATCAGTAAACAACCTGAATTTAGCCTTCGCTCACCGCCCGCGCGACGGCCTACACTAAAGGCATGGGCATAAATCCGGCACCAATCGATCAACACCATCAGGGAGTCCGCTTGATGACCAGCCTGCTTGCAATCCTTGTGGTGGGAACCTCGTTGCTGTACCTGCTGCAGGATCAGATGATATTTTTACCGCAAGCGGTTCCCGCCACCCACCTTGATCAATACCGATCCCAGGAGGTGCAGCTTGACCGCGGTGATGCGCGCCTGCACGGCTGGTTACTGCGGGGCGAACGATTTGGTCAGGAGCCGCTGATTCTCTATTTTGGCGGTAACGCCGAACAGCTCTCTGCGACGATTCCACACCTGCAAGGTTTCGAGACCCGCTCGTTTTTATTGGTCAACTACCGGGGCTATGGTGCCAGCAGCGGTAAACCTTCCGAGGCCGCACTCTATGCCGATGCGCTATTCCTGTATGACTGGTTAATCAGCGAGCATAAACTAGCCGCGCAAAATATCCTGCTGATGGGACGCAGTCTGGGAGCCGGGGTCGCTACCTATCTGGCGAGCCAACGCACGGTGCGGGCCGTTATCCTGATTTCACCCTACGACAGCCTCACGCAGATCGGTAAGCTGCACTACCCTTATCTGCCCGTCGGCAGCCTATTACGCCACCGCTTTGAAGCAACCGCCTACGCCCCTCGCGTGACGGTCCCCGTTCTGGCGTTATTGGCCGAGCAGGACCGGGTCATCCCAGCATCCCGATCCGATGCGCTATTGCAACACTGGGGAGGACCCGTCCAGCGCTTAAGCCTGCCGAACGTCGGACACAACACGATCGGCGCTCATCCTCTCTATCAACCGGCGATCAACGCCTTTATCGGCTCGTTGTCGCCCGCGCCATGACCGGCTACCACGAATGGGGACTGGTATTAGGCTGGGCGCTGTTCTCGATCGGTGTACCGAGTCATGATGCCCGCTATACTGATGCTGCCTGCAACCGGCACAGGGCCAATACGGCGGGTACCAGACCTATGACGCAACAGTATTCAGAACCACCGATATCCGAAACGGAGTGCTCGTGACACAGGCCACCGGTATCATTACACACCAAAACAGCCTGTTGCTGCATCGGCAACGGCACGGAAAGCAACTGCTGTGCGTTCGGGAAGGAGGTGGACTGCGTTGGTTGCATTTTGACCGCCAGGATGTGCAGGCTGTCATCGACCTGCAATCGCCGGCGCGTCTGGTGCTGCCATACACCAATGCGATGCTGATGGCGCTGCTGTTCCAGCCTGGCACAGCCCGCCTTTTAAACCTGGGTTATGGCGGCGCAAGTTTCGAGCGATTTCTTGCGGCCCGCCAGCCTCAGATACAGGTCAGCACCGTGGAAGTTGATTCGCAGGTCGTCGAACTGACCCAACGCTTCTTTCAGCCACCACCGGGCCATCCAGTCATACTTGACTGCGCAGGACGCTTTCTATCGCGTCACCAGCAGCGCTATGAGCAGATTTTCTGCGATATGCATCAGGGGAATGGCCACCCGGACTTTATGCTACAACAGGGGTTTCTCGCCGATGCCGCCCGCTGCCTATCCCCCCGGGGCGTATTCAGCCTGAACCTGCTGCCCAATGACTATAACGACCTGCTACACAGCATCATGGCGTTGCGAGCCGTCTTCCCCTGGATCTGGCTATTGGACGTTCCCGAGCGGCGCAATATGGTGCTGTTTTGCCTCAAACAGCCCCTGATCGCCGGCGCGCAGGATCTGGTCACACGGGCGGCTGCTTTCCAGCACCTGTGCGCGGTCGACCTGCCTGCACTCTTGCCGTTTTTGACGCAGGTCGCCTGCCCTGCCGCACCACGCCGGGGCGCTTAATGACATGACCCTACTGATTATTTATGTACTGATAGCGCTGGTTTTCTCTTTTCTGTGCTCTATCGCCGAGGCCGTCATCCTCAGTGTCACACCGGCCTACATCGCTTTGCGAAAAGAACAGCACCCGCGCTCGGCCCGTATGCTGAAAACACTTAAAACCGATATCAACAAGCCACTGGCGGCGATCCTCACCCTAAATACCATTGCACATACGGTGGGAGCAGCCGGCGCAGGTGCGCAGGCTGCAGCCGTATTCGGAGATCCGTATGTCGGCATTGCATCCGCCATTCTTACCCTGCTGATACTGATATTTTCTGAAATCATCCCGAAAACCCTCGGCGCCTACTACTGGCGCCGGCTGGCACCCGCCACCGCATACGTCTTACGCATCTTAATTGTGTTGCTATACCCCTTTGTCATACTGTCGCAGTGGCTGACCGATCGCATGACGTCCGAACCCCATGCCCATGGGCTGAGCCGCGATGAATTCGCTGCCATGGCCAAGGTCAGTCACCGGGAAGGGGAGCTGAACCGCAAGGAATCCGACATCATGCAGAACCTGCTGCTGATGCGCAGTACGCAGGTCAGCAATGCCATGACACCACGCTCGGTCGTTTTTGTGTTGCCAGAGGCGCTTACCATCAGCGAATACTTTCAGCAACACCACCAGCAAAGCTTCTCCCGGATTCCGGTGTTTGCCGAAGACCGGGCACAGCCGACGGGGTTCGTGTTGCGCAGCGACCTGATTTTGGCCAAAGCCCGCGATGAGCACGACCGGTCGCTGCGAGAATTCCGCCGTAAGCTGCCAGCCATACTGGACGCCCATACCCTCTCGCAGGCGCTCGATGAGATGATGCGTTTACGGGCGCACATGTTGTTGGTCGTGGACGAATATGGCGCCATGCATGGGCTGCTGACCCTTGAGGACGCGCTGGAAATGTTGCTGGGTGTGGAGATTGTCGATGAGAGCGATCGCGTGGCCAACATGCGACGCCTGGCACGGCGGCTTTGGAAGCAGCGTGCCAAGCAGCGCGGCATCACCAATCCGGGCAAACCTCAAAATGACGACTAAGCCCGATCGCTGCCCCGCTTGACCGGCGCGGCAAGTTTTGCAGCCTGACCGCGACCCGGCGAATTCGATGCAGCTTCTGCCTAACGCATCAACTCGTCTTTCACGGCCCGAACAATGCGCCGGTCCAGCACCAGCAGTTCTGAGCGTTTGCCGGTGTAATCAAACTGATCGAGAATAAAGCGAATACAGTTGATTCGCGCACGTTTCTTATCATCTGACTTAATAATCACCCAGGGTGACTCCGGAATACTGGTATGGAAGAACGTGTCTTCCTTAGCCTGGGAGTAAGCATCCCACTTGTCCTGAGATTCTTTATCGATCGGGCTGAGCTTCCATTGCTTCAACGGATCCGTCTCGCGCTTCTTAAACCGGCGCTGCTGCTCCTTTTTACTCACCGAGAACCAGAACTTCATCAGATGCAGCCCGGAGCGTACCAGCATGCGCTCAAATTCAGGCGTGGAACGCAGATGCTCGCGCACCTGATTCGGGGTAGCAAAACCCATCACGCGCTCAACGCCTGACCGGTTGTACCAGCTGCGGTCAAACAGCACCATCTCACCGCCAGAGGGCAGGTGCGCCACATAGCGTTGGAAATACCACTGTTTCTGCTCCCGCTCGGTGGGCTTTTCCAGTGCCACCACACTACAGCCCCGCGGATTGAGATGCTCGATAACCCGCTTGATCGTGCCCCCTTTGCCTGCGGCGTCGCGGCCTTCGAAAATGCAGCAGACGGCGGTGCCGCTTTCCTTGATCCAGTTCTGCAGTTTCAGCAGCTCAACATGCAGCGGCGCGATCAACTCCAGATACTCTTTCTCCTTCATTTTTTTCAGTTTTTTACGCCGCTCAGACGTACCAGGGCTATCGCCCGCCTCTTCCATCTGCCGCTGCTGGGCGATACTGATGGGCTTGACCCCGGAGCGACTGATCGCCGCCACGGCCTGCATCTCCTTCTCGATTAACACCGCATCAGAATCATTTGTAGCAACATCTTTTTCTTTGCTCATGGTGTACCCATTTATCCAACGGTTTCCACTTACACGGACCCGACGGCCCGAGACACAGTATTGCCACCCGCAGGGTGCTCAATCAGCATAACAAAGCCACCCGCACCGCATACAATTGCATGACAAAGCATAGATCTGGCTCAAGGTTTTCCCTGAATCAATAGCCGGCTCGCAATAGGGCAGCATGGAAGCAACCGTCAAATTCCGGCAAATGCCATCGATGCAGACCTTAACCCTTACTGTAGTCGAATACGCCATCGGTAAGGCCACCCAACCCTTGAACAGGGCCGATTCCTGCGCGAAGAGCCGTGATCAGGCACGTTCCCCGATGGCGTTAAGCGCCATTATTGATACACCAACCGCTTTACCCACCCGCCAACGATTAGCATAATCAGGGTTCACAGCCATGACACTCCGCTTCAGGTAAGCGCATGAACCAAGTCGTTGAAACTATCACGCTAACCGATCTGGCTTTGGCACTGGGGCTTGTCATTCCGGTACTGCTGCTGCATGTGCGTTGGGAGCTTGACGGTCGCCATCTGCTCTACGCCGTGGTCAGAATGCTGGTACAACTGCTGTTGATTGGTTACGTGCTGGCCTTTATTTTTGCGGCACAAAGCGCCTGGGTCGTATTGCTGGTTCTGGCTGTAATGCTCTGCGCATCGGGCTGGATCGCGCTGGATAACACCGGGCAGCAACGCATCGTTTTACTGCGTCATGCTGTCCTGGCCATCCTGCTGGGAGGCGGTGTTACGCTGGCGGTGGTGACACAATGGGTTCTCGATCTCGATCCCTGGTACCGGACCCAGTATATGGTACCTTTAGCCGGTATGATTTTCGCCAACGCAATGAATACCGTCAGCCTGTGCGCCGAGCGTATGGGGGCGGAAATCGGCCGCAATGAACCCTTTACGGCGGCTCGCAATACCGCCTACCGGGCCGGCATGATCCCCGTGGTAAATATGATGATGGCGGTCGGTATTGTATCGCTTCCAGGCATGATGACCGGCCAGATTCTGTCCGGTGTGTCACCGCTCATCGCGGCCCGTTACCAGATCGTTGTGATGTGCATGGTATTGAGTTCGGCCGGATTGTCGGCGGCTCTGTTCCTGACGCTGGCACGCCGGCATTATCAAACCGGCCAAGCGTAACAGTCGCCCCGTAACGACCTGACCGACGCTTCTGGGCCAAGTCGTACGAAGCACTGTATCCTTCAGGGTTCGATGACATCCAGTGTGCCGCGGTACATCTGCATCTGGCAGCCAAAGCGGTACTCGCCGGCCTTGGTCGGCGCAACAACCACCTCTTTCACCTCTCCCACCGGCAGCTCTGTACTAAGATCCAGCCCGTCAAAAACCACCATCGCCGCACAGGATGAAGGGTCCTTACGCAAGAAGCGCAAGGTCGTGGGCTGATTGACGGGAATGCGAATACGGTCCGGTGCGTACACACCGTTTTCAACCGTGATCTGTATTCCCCCCTCCCCGGCGAACACAGCAGGCGCGCGATGATACAGCCAGAACCACCAGACAATGGCTGCCATCAGCAGCAAGCCTGCGAGATTGACCATAAACGTAATCATGACTTCACCTCCTGAGGCGCCGCATGCGCGCGACTGGACTGAAAGAAACGTAACCGGTTGGCGTTACTGACCACCGTCACCGAAGACAGCGACATCGCCACACCGGCAATGACCGGATTCAGCAACAGGCCCGTAAAGGGATACAACACCCCGGCGGCGATCGGGATGCCGAGTGAGTTGTAGGCAAAGGCGCCCCAGAGGTTCTGCTTGATGTTTTTCAACGTAGCCCGACTCAGTTCGATCGCATCGGCAATACCGTGCAGAGAACCACGCATCAGGGTGATATCAGCACTTTCAATGGCCACATCGGTACCGGAACCAATAGCAAAGCCCACATCCGCCTGGGAAAGCGCCGGTGCATCGTTAATCCCGTCCCCGGCCATGCCCACCACTTCGCCGTCGCCTTGCAGGCGGCGGATCTCGGCAAGCTTATCTTCGGGCATCAGCTGCGCCCGAAAAGCATCGATCCCCGTCGCCCGGGCCACCGCCGCCGCCGTGGCCGGATTGTCACCGGTCAGCATCATGACTTTAACGCCATCGTGTTGCAGACGCTGAATCGCAGCCAATGCGTCGGGCTTGATCGGGTCGGCAATGCCAAACAGTGCCGCCAATTCGCCGTCGACCGCCATATACACCACCGTGCGAGCCTGTGCCTCCCAGGCCTGTGCCGAGGCTTGCGTCTGCGAGACATCCACACCCTGGCGGGCCATCAGGCGCGGGTTGCCGATCACGACCTGCTGCCCCGCCACCATCGCCTGCAGTCCCAGCCCGGACAGCGCCTCAAACTGCGCTGTTTCCTGTTCGATGGCATAGCGACTGGCGTAGTTCGCCAGCGCCTCGCCCAACGGATGCTCAGAGCGTGTTTCCAGACTATGGGCCAGTGCCAGCACCTGCGGTTCGCTAAATGCGCCGAAGCAAGCGAGATCGGTCACTTCGGGCTGACCGGCAGTTAAGGTGCCGGTCTTATCCACCACCACCGTGGTGAGTCGGCTCGCTTTCTGCAGCGCCTCGCCATTACGGATCAGAATGCCGTGCTCGGCGGCCTTGCCGACGCCGATCATGGTCGATATCGGCGTCGCCAGACCCAGAGCGCAGGGGCAGGCGATGATC
>JBFGYY010000090.1:0-8995 GCA_041587095.1 Motiliproteus sp.
GGGGGGCTAACAGGGCCCGGTTTGTGGTGCTCGAGAGTGATCCGCAATATCTCGATTTTCACCCTCCGGCTCGCCAGCGGGCCGCTGCTGCAAATCGGGCCGTCGGTGCCCGCCCGCTATCACCTTCTCAGGCGGCTTTCGCAGAGCAAGCCAAGGCGGGTAATTATCAGCGCTGTTACCGTTGCTACAAAATAGTCCGGCCGAGCATGCGTAAAAAACGTGTCGGCTTACCCTGGAAACGCTTTTCTGCCTGGGTGGCATTTTGTCCCCGCTGCCGGGGGCGTTTGGATAAACAGCGTCAACTGCAGACCCGCAGCGTCGTGGTTATTGCGCTGTTGATCGTCGGGGTCGGGTATGGTTTTTTTGCCTGATAGTGATGGTCTCGCTAACGCTGGTACGCGCCTTGCTGGCTGTTAGCGCAGAGCTGGGGCCGGTTGCAGAATTCACGGCTATTTCTGAGCGCAGGTAGCGGCGCGGGACCGGTGCGCGTTTGCTGATTCGTAACGGCGGCTGTGGGGCTGGCAGCCGGCGTTGTCCGTTATGCACACCTTTCGTTTCAGGTATTCGTTGTGCGTAGTGCTGCCCGAATGCGGGCGTGGGCAGCGGCGCCTGACAATAGGCTAACGACCGGGCGGCCTGGCGTATCTGACGATGCTGTTCATTGTCGCGTAAGGTACTCCAGTAGCGGGCACCGCCGAGCCACTGTGTACCTTCTGTTGTAGAATCTGAAGCCCGCCCCGCCAGCCGGTTGTCCCCATCGATCCAGCGATTCAGAATACGTACCCCGCATCGCAGATTCTGACGCGGGTTGTGCAAACTCTGCGGGGTTGCAAGATCACAGCCATAAGCCTGAGCGCTTTCGTAGGATATCTGCAGGAGCCCGCGGCTGATCACCGGTTGTCCCGCGCGGTCGTTGAACTTTTCCTGATATCGGCTCGATGGGCTGTGATTACTCTCCGACTTGGCCATAAATGCCAGCAGGTGTGACCAGAAGGCACGGCGTAACGGCAAAGACAGTTCAGGGTACGCGGGGCAGTAGTCGGTAATATCTTCGGGGGTTGCGCGCGTTAATGGTTGTCCCAGCTCCAGAACGGCCTGATGGGCGTACCGACGATAGTCTTGCTGAGGAAATTGCCATTGCCGGAGCGAGTATTGCGGCGAGTGCTGCGGCGACTGTTGCTGCGAGTGTTGCCGTGTGGCGCCTGCGAGGCTGCCCGGTGCCTGATTGGCCGAAACGTCGGTTACCAGTAGCACTGTCATAAACAGGCCGAAATGAGCGACTCGCCCTGACGCGGGGCGTTTCATCGATTCGGGACCGGGTGATGAAGGGTTAGAGGCATGCAACCCTGTATCGGCACCTAAGGCTGTTACTTGAGTGTCACGCGGGTTCGGCGCTGCGGATGCCGGCTGCAACAGAGGTGTTGTTGCTTCAGGTCAGGGGGGAACCGGTTGCCATACGGGAGGATCACGTGATCCGGTGCCCCTCTGAACGGCAATGTTCAGAGGGGCATGGTGGTTATTTGAAGTACAGTCGACCGAAGACGCGCGCGGTACTGTCACCGTCGAGATAGCTGTAGCCCACACCAACGGCCATGCCGCTCTGAACGTGATAAAGCCCTTCGGCACCGAAGCCGATATCACCGTTGTTGATAACATTCTCGTAAGCAAAGCCGGCTTTGACTTCGACCTGACGCTGAACCATGCTCTTGACGCCAACGCCGACCCGGTAGCCGTATTCACCCTGATCTTTGGATGTAGCGGTGCGAATATCGGTATCGATCAATACCAGCTCGTAGTAGATGTCGGTCAGTTCGCTGCGGGTGTAGTGGCCGCCGATACCGATCTCCTGCGCATCATAGTCCAGCTTAACCCCGTTCTGGCGTCCTCTCAGGTCACTCAGGCGGGCCGTGAGGTAGATATCCTGGTTGATATCAAAGGAACCTTCCAGGCGGAATCCATCCACGGACACAGAGCCTCCCGCCAGGCTGACATCCTGATCAACATAGCCGGCTTCAATATAGGTGTAAGCCGGGCTGGCGGCGAATGCGGTGCTGCACGTCGCAGCGACGAGGACGGAGCCCAGCAGGGTGTTTTGAATCCGTGTTTGCATGATCGGTCTTCCTGAATAGTAGGGTGAAACGGTGTGCGTATAGTGTGCGTGTTATTGTAGCTAGGGAATGCCTGCGAGCCTAGTCAGTGATGAAAAAAGGTGCCGGAGGTTTGTGATTGAAATACCTGTTTTCTATGTGGAATATAAAGATGCCAGATCGGCTGCGTGCAAGCCCGGGCAGGAAAAAGTGATCGGCCGCCCGGGTTGTATTGTGGTGCGGTTCGCAACCTCGCGTATTGTCGTCTTAGCCCAGCTGCAGAAAGTTACGGATGCCCGTGAAGACGATCTGGGCCGCCATGGCGGCCAGAATCAGGCCGGTTAATTTGCTGAGAATATTAAGTCCTGTACGGCCCAGCAGCTTTTCCATTGCCGAGGCGAGATGCAGCAAAATGAGCAGCGTGCCCAGCGCCAGAACCAGTCCCAGTGTACCGATCACCAGATCCATGCCGCGCATCTCGGCGCCATACACCAAAATCGCACCCACGGTAGCGGGGCCAATGATGGTTGGTATGGCCAGCGGTACCACCGAAACGTCATCGCGCTCTTCCGACGGCATGCCGGTCGCGTGGGTGCGCACCCCATCCTTAACCAGGCTGACCGCCGATAAAAATAGTAGCGAACCGGCACCGATCCGGAATGAATCCAGCGTGATACCCAGCAGCTCAAACAGCTGTAAGCCGAAAAACATCAGCACCAGTGCGGTACAGAGCGCGGCAAATACGGCGCGGTTTGCAATTTTTCTGCGCTCGGCGCCTGTTTCGCTGCGGGTCAGTGACAGGAACATCGACACGACAAAGAAGGGCGCAAACAGCACAAAGAATTTAACCCAGATGGAAATAAGCAGGCTCATGGTGATTATATTCAACAGTTGTCGGGCGGCGGATAATAGCATGACGGTTAGCCGATAAGGCTAAATTTCAGGCGGTTTCAGTAACCTTTTTTTTCTGTGGCTTTGGTGGCTCTGGCCCCGGCGCGAAGCAGCAGGCGCCTCCTCGTATGTTCACAATGGCTTTCAAGTTTGCAGCTACCGGTTGCGCCGATTAGGATGCAGGTCATTCAGGCTTTTCAGGGATATTTTCAGGCTATGCGAATACTGCACAGTGCCGACTGGCATATCGGGCGCCAGTTTCACAATGTGTCGTTACTCGAGGATCAGCGCTATGTGCTGGATCAGCTTGTGGCGATGATTGCTGAGCGTGCCATCGACGTACTGCTGGTCGCCGGCGATATTTACGATCGTTCGGTGCCCCCCGCGGCGGCGGTCGCGCTGCTGGACGACGTGTTGCATCGGATATGCAATGAGCTGAAGGTGCCGGTCATTATGATCGCCGGGAACCATGATGGTGCGGAACGACTAAGTTTTGCTGCCCGCCACCTGGCCGGTGGCGGCTTGCATATTATCGGGCCTCTGCAGACGGAGCCAAGCCCGGTGCTCCTGCACGATTGCAGCGGACCGGTATTGTTTTATGGCTTGCCCTACGCCGACCCCGCTACGGCAAGGCAGGCGCTTAATCAGGAGATTGGCAGTCATGATGCAGCGATGGCGGCATTGACCGATCAGGTCTGGACGTACCATCAGAGCCATCACGGCGGACAACGTGCCGTTTTGCTGGCGCACTGTTTTGTTCAGGGCGGGGAGGTATCGGAATCCGAACGGCCGCTGAGTATCGGTGGTGCCGAGCAGGTTTCCGGCTCCCATTTTCGTCATTTTAGTTACGTGGCGCTGGGACACCTGCACGGGCGGCAATACCGGGGCCGTGAGGCGGTCCGTTACTCGGGATCGATTCTGAAATATTCCTTCTCCGAACAGAACCATATCAAGTCGGTGACTTGTGTGGAGATGGATGCTGCAGGTGGTTGTATTATTGAACAGTTACCGCTGGTGGCGCGACGTGATATGCGGGTCATTGAAGGCGCATTGGACGACATTATTCACGCCGCGACCGATGACCCCGGTCGGGATGATTACCTGCTGGTTCGACTCACCGACCGGCACGCCATCTTAGATGCGATGGGCAAGCTCCGTGCGGCGTACCCCAATGTGATGCACCTGGAGCGGCCGGGCCTGATGACCGATCCCGGCTATAGCGGCGCCCGGCGAGACCAGCTGCAGCGCGGGGAGCTGGCGATGTTCAGCGATTTCTTTCAGCAGGTCAGTGGCCGGGAGCCGGACGCGGCGCAACGCGAACTGGTTGCTGCGGTGCTACAAAAGCTGCATCACAGCGAGGAGAGCTGATCATGCGGCCTGTGCATTTACAGATGACAGCTTTCGGCCCGTTTGTCGGTCAGGAAGTGATCGACTTTACCCGTCTGGGATCTCACCCGCTGTTTTTGATTAATGGTCCGACGGGTGCCGGCAAAACCACACTACTGGATGCGATCTGTTTTGCCCTGTATGGCAAGAGCACCGGCGATGAGCGCGAAGGCAGCCAGATGCGTTGCGATATGGCGGCTCCCGAGTCGCTGTCGGTAGTGGTACTGACGGTTGAATTAGGCGGCATCCTTTACCGTATACGGCGTATCCCCGAACAGTTGAGGCCCAAGTCACGGGGCGAAGGGTTAACCAGCCAATCGGCCGAAGCCCAGTTATGGCGGCTGGACCCTGAAGGCCGCGAACAGCTGCTGGTCCCGGCTAAAGTGAGCGAAGCCACGGCGGAGATTGAGCGACTGACCGGGTTGAATGCGGATCAGTTCCGTCAGGTGATGGTATTGCCGCAGGGCAAGTTCCGGCAGTTGCTGATGGCCGAGTCCAAACAGCGGGAGCAGATCTTCAGTCAGCTGTTTCAGACCCGCATCTACCGGCGCCTGGAAGAACGCCTGAAACAGGACGCGAGCAGCGTGCGGCGGGAAGTCGAGGACCAGCAACGCATACGTCAGGGTATGCTGGAGGGGGCGGGCGTCGCGGAAGGCGGCATCACGGCTTTGCAGGCGACCTTGCAGCGTCTGCGACCTGAGCGGGATTTGGCCCAGACCCGGCGAGCGGGTTGTGCCGCTCAGGTGCAGACGTTGACCACCTCGCTGGCCCAGGCGCGTGAGTTGCGCGAGCGCTTCACCCGTCTGGCGCAGGCACAGTCAGAACTGCAGACGTTGCAGCAACAGCAGGGGCTGTTCGACGCTAAACGAACCCGGATAGAACAGGCGGAGCGGGCCGCACAGCTTGATCCGCTGGCGCTTGCCTGTCAGCAGGGGCGCGATGAAGCCTCAACGGTTAACAATCGCCTGCAGCAACTGCAGGCTGAAGAGGCGCAGGCCAGGCAAACATGGCAACAGAGTCAACAAGCCTACCAGCGGCTTGCCGAGTTAGAAAAACAGCGAGACATTGAGAGTCTCGATTTAGAACGCCTGCAAGGCCTGGCTGAGCGGGTTAAGGGTTTGCGTCTGGCGCAAGACACACAGCGCCGAAGCGCTCAGGAGCAGCAAGCGGCGGCGCAGGCAATGACTCAAGCGGAGCAGGCCCATCGTCAGCTCGGCGATCAGTTTCGGGCGTTGGAGCAACGGCAGACCGAACGCTGGAACCGGCTGCAGCAGAGCCGTGAGCAGCCGCTGAATCTGCAGCGCTGTGAGGCGCAGACCGGGTTACGCCGCGACCTCGCGCAACTGCAGGCGCAGATCGAGCAGCAGCAAAAAGCATTAAGCGCAAGCGAAGTCGTTGGTCTGAACCTCAAAGAGAACTACCGACGCTGTCAGCAGGCCGCGCGTCAGTGTGAATTGCAATGGCATCAGGGTCAGGCCGCGCTGTTGGCACAAAGTCTGGAACAGGATCAGCCCTGTCCGGTCTGTGGCAGCGCGCAGCATCCGTCACCGGCGCAGCTCGGCGTCGACATTCCCGATGCGCCGACACTGGAGCGGGTACGTCTGGCTGAGCAGGAGGCTCTCGAGCAGCTCAACAGCGCGCGGGAGACTTACGCCGGACAGCGCAAAGCGCTGGAGGCGCTGCAGGAGCAGTCGCTGCAATTGACTCAGCGTCTGGGGGACGATGCGTTACTGTCCGTTGCCGATTTGCAATCGCGCTATCTTCAGCTGCGGCAGTTGGTTGAGGAGCGGGTGCGGGAAGAGCAGGCGCACCAGCAGGGAGTCGAGCAGTTACAGGCCCTGCAGCAACAAGAGCAGCGCTTGCGCACGGACCTGGATCGTACGCGCACGGCATTGGCGCAGACTGACAATCAGTTGGCGGTTGCCGAAACGGCGTTGGCCGGTGCGGAGCGGGAGTTACCGGCAGACCTGCGTGAGGCCGGCGTGCTGGATGCGGCGATAAAACAGGCGCAGGACCGCTGCCTCGAACAGGCACAGCAGATCGAACGTATCCGCCGGGAGTATCAGAGCGCCCAGAGCGGGTGGCATCAGGCTACTGCCATGGTACAGGGGCAGGTCGAAGCCGTCGCTGCAGCCACGACACGCTTGCAAGCGCAGGAGTCGCGCTGGAATGACGCGTTGCTGCAGAGTGAATTTGCCGGGGAGGCGGCCTATCAACAGGCCCGGATGTCGCCCGATGCGCGTCAGCAAGAACGGCAAGCGATCATCGCCTTTGAGCGCAATCTGCAGCGCAGTGCTGCAATTGTTGAAGAGCAGCAGCAAGGTGTCGCGGGCCGTCAGCCCCCCGATCTGGAAGCCCTTGGGCAAACGCTGTCGCTTGCCCGGGAGCAGAGTCAGAATGCCGAGCGGCAGTGGCAGGCCCTTGAACAGCAAGTGGTTTCGCTCGAACAGACCGCTCTGCGTTTGGAACGCGTTGAGGAGACGCTGAGTCGTCTGGAAGCACGGTATGCACTGGTCGGTACCCTGAGTGACCTGACCAATGGCCAGACCGGCGATAAGGTCAGCCTGCAGCGGTTCGTGTTGAGTGTGTTGCTGGACGACGTGCTGGTCGAGGCCAGTCATCGGCTCAGTCTGATGAGCAAAGGCCGTTACCGGCTGCTGCGCAAAGAATCCCGTACCAAAGGTAACAAAGCCTCCGGGCTGGAGCTGGAGGTCGAGGACGCCTACACCGGTAAAGTGCGTCCCGTTGCAACGCTGTCGGGAGGCGAGAGCTTTATGGCGGCGCTCGCCATGGCGCTGGGACTGTCGGAGGTGGTGCAGGCCTATGCCGGCGGTATCCGTCTGGACACGCTGTTTATCGATGAGGGATTCGGTAGCCTGGATTCCGAATCGCTGGATCTGGCGCTGCGCACCCTCAGCGATCTGCAGAGCAGTGGCAGAATGGTCGGGGTCATCTCCCATGTTGCGGAGCTGAAAGAGCAGATGCCGCTGCGTTTGGACGTGATCGCGACCCGGGAGGGCAGTCGTGTGCAGTTGATTACGCTGTAACGGCTTGTCTTGAATTTGAGCTGTCTTCTGCGCGTCACCTTGCCTAAGCTGAAATGGCCGGGGTGACAAAAAGCCGTTTCACGCCATTCATTAACAGGTAGTGTTTCGCGTGCACAGGAGGCGTCATCATGCTCAAGCGAGGCTGTAAAAGCGAGGACGTGCGTAGTTTACAGGAAAATCTGCGTCGGCTTGGTTACGGGGGAGGCAAGATCGACGCCATTTTTGGTGAAAAAACCGAGGATGCGGTGCTCTGTTTTCAGGAAGCCGAGGGGCTTTATCCGGATGGTATCGTTGGTTCGATAACCCTGCAGGCGCTGGAGCAGGCCATGCTGGAGCAGCAGTTGATGCTGCATTCGCCGGGGCTGGATTCCTTTGATATGCAGCCGGATCGACTGCCCTTCACCCGGGTGCCGGCCGACCCCTACCGGGATGGCTATGACCGCTGCTACCTGCGCAGTGATGCGGCCCAGGCCTATCTGGCGGTGCGCGACCAGGTCTGCGAAGCCGGAGGCAAGCTGACCAGTTCCGGTGCACGGCGCGCCCTGACGGCAAGGGTCAGCCCCAGCCGCAGTGCCACATCGTTTCATTATCTGGGACGCGCACTGGACCTGCATGTCGGCAGCGGCATGGAGCGCCCGGGCCGCGATCCGTACGTCATCACGGCGGCTGGCGACGGTTATTGGCGCGTGTATGCGCGGGCGCCAGGTGGTGAACCCATGGAATTGCAGGCGCTGACTTACCGCTCGCGTCAGCGCTCTCGCCCGGTTGAAGGCCGCTTTCTGGATCTGACCGGACTGTTTGTCGCTCAGGGCTTTACCGGCATCCGTGCTAAGCGATCATTTGCCAGCGGCGGCAGCTGGCTCGGCGCGGAGTGGTGGCATTTTCAGTATGAGCGGGAACTGGTCGACGGCATTACGACCTTCGGTCACGAACTGTTGAAGGTTTACAGCGAGTCGACGCTTTCGGGCTCGCCTCCCTGGCAGTATCGTGATCGTATCTATGGTGTGAACTGGTCCTGAACGGTGGCGAGCGAAGCCCAAGCGCGTGCAGCCTAAGTCCGTGCCGCCGAAGCCCTAGCCGTACGGGGCTTGTTTCGAGCTTTTCTGCTTTTGCCCGCGCCGCGCCGCCTGCTGCCCGGTGCCGCGGCCTTTATGCCCTGCAGGGCAGGCGGCGGGCTGGTAACCGCCTTCTGGATCAGCTCCCTGAGGGTCTGGGTTAAGGGGGCCATAAAAGCCTGATAAGGCAGTTGCCGCTGGCTGATGCCGTTGAGCTGAGCCTCCCAGTTGGCGGTCATATCCGGCGTCGTTGCCACGGTGGGCAGCGCGGCAATCAGAGCTTTACCGGTGGCTGTGGCACGGATCTGTTTACCGTTGCGGACCAGAAACTGGCGTTTGAACAGCAGCTCGATAATCCCCGCACGGGTGGCTTCGGTTCCCAGTCCGTCGTTTTCTTTCAGGATGCGACGGATCTGTGCATCCTCAACATAGCGGGCGATCCCGGTCATAGCGGCCAGCAGCGTCGCATCATTAAAGGGTTTGGGCGCTTGCGTCAGCTTTTCCAGCAATTCACCGCGCAGGCAGTGCA
>JBFGYY010000091.1:0-8939 GCA_041587095.1 Motiliproteus sp.
GCTGACTGCCGTGACGTTGTCGGCGCTGGGTGCGAGCCGGACTGCGGTCCGGGCTGCGCTCAATTACCTGATACTGGGGTTGCTGGGCTCGTTGCTGTTTTTGGCCGGTGTCGCGTTGATCTATGGCCGCTATGGCAGTCTGGATCTGCAACTGCTGGCAACGGTGGTTCAGCCCGGGCCGTCGCTGTGGGTTGCTATGGCATTGATGAGCGCGGGTTTGCTGCTGAAGAGTGCGTTATTTCCCTTGCATTTCTGGCTGCCCAACGTACACGCCAACGCCCCTGCGCCGGTCAGTGCGGTGCTCTCTGCCCTGGTGGTCAAGGTGGCGTTTTATCTGATCATGCGCTTGTGGCTGGATCTGTTTTATCCCGCAGTGACCGTTGCTGGCGCAGACCTTTTGGGGATTTTGGGCGCGCTGGCAATTGTGTGGGGCTCGTGGCAAGCGATGTTCACCCCGCGGCTTAAACTGCTGGCCGCCTATTCCAGTATTGCTCAACTCGGTTATCTGTTTCTGTTTCTTTCGCTGTTGCTGGTGATGCCTGCAGGCGAGGAAAGGCAGCTGTTGTCAGGTGCGCTGATTCTATTTGCGCTCAGTCATGCCTGTGCCAAAAGTGCCCTGTTTCTCGCGGCGGGTACGCTGCAACAACAGGCGGGGCATGACCGTATTGCCGAATTACGCGGTGTGAGCGGCCAGTTGCCGCTCACTTTTTTTTCGTTGGGTCTGGCGGGTGTCGCACTGATTGGTCTGCCGCCCAGTGGTAGCTTTCTGGCCAAATGGCAACTGCTTTCAACCACCTTGCTGGCAGGGCAGTGGTATTGGGTTGTTGTGGTCAGCATCGGCTCGCTCATGGCCTGCATCTATATGTTCCGGGTACTGAGCGTTGCTTTTGGTGAGGGGGGCGTCGCCACGAAACCAATTAACAGCCGCAGAGAGGAGTTACCGACCCTGGCCTTGGCCATGACCGCTACCTTTATCCTCGGGTTGGGTGGTGTTTGGGTCTGGAGAATACTGGGAACCGGTGGCGCGGGGGTGGCGGGATGAGCGCGGGACTCAATCACTGGTTGCTATTGTTGATTCTGAGCAGTTCTCTGTTACCGGCTGTGCTTATTTTCTGCCTCGCCGAAGGGAGTTCACGGTTGCGCAGCGTGCTGAACCTGACCGGTGCCGTGACGAAATTGTTGCTGGTCGGCGTGATGATCTGGGGTGTTTTTAACGAAGAGGTGTATGAGACGCGCTGGACATTGGTACCGGGCATGGATCTGGTGCTGCACGCCGATGCACTGAGTGTGCTTTTTGTCACACTGTCAACGCTGCTCTGGTTGGTGACCACGGTCTATGCCATCGGTTATCTGAAAAAAACCGCTCACCGCAGTCGCTTCTTTGGTTTTTTCTGTCTTTGTGTCACCGCCACCGTTGGACTGGCGCTGGCGGGAAACCTGTTCACCTTTGTTCTGTTCTATGAATTGCTGACCCTGGCGACTTACCCCCTGGTGGCGCACAAAGGCACGGCCGAAGCGATCAGGGGGGCGCGCATCTATCTGGCCTATACCCTGTCGGGTGGCGTCTTGCTGTTGATCGGTTCGGTATGGCTGCGTGCCATCGCCGGGCCGCTGGAGTTTTCACAGGGGGGCATCCTGGGCAGCATCGCGGGCCTGGACCGGGGTATGCTCAGCTGGATTTTCCTGCTGCTGATCGCGGGTCTGGGAGTTAAAGCGGCGCTGTTTCCTCTGCATGGCTGGTTGCCCCAGGCGATGGTGGCACCGGCACCCGTCAGCGCCCTGTTGCATGCCGTGGCGGTGGTCAAGGCGGGTGCGTTCGGTATTGTACGGGTGGTGTATGACGTCTATGGCATTGAATTTGCGGCCGATCTTGGCGTTTTGCTTCCGTTGGGGGTGGTCGCGGCTTTCACAATAATCTACGGCTCTGTTAAGGCGCTGAGTCAGGACAACCTCAAGAAAAGGTTGGCCTATTCCACCATCAGCCAGGTTTCTTATATCGCGCTGGGGACCGCTATTTTAGGGCCCTTGGCGACCGTCGGGGGCGTGGTGCATCTGGTGCATCAGGGGTTGATGAAAATCACGTTGTTTTTTGCAGCCGGCAACTACGCCGAAACACTGGGAATTCATCGGGTCAGTGAGATGGACGGGGTGGGAAAACGGATGCCGGGTACCACGCTGGCGTTTTCCATCGGTGCGCTGGGCATGATCGGCGTGCCCCCGGTGGCCGGTTTTATCAGTAAATGGTACCTCGGTATCGGTGCCGCTGAAGCGGGGGCTTTGTACTGGGTTATGCCGGTTCTGCTGGCCAGCAGCCTGCTCAATGCCGGGTACTTTCTGCCCGTTCTGTATCGCGCCTGGTTTAAACCCGCCACGGCCGATTGGGCTGGCACAAACCTGCCATCGGGGCGTTTAGAAACACAGGGTATGCTGCTTTGGCCGCCGGTGATTACCGCTGCACTGGCGCTGATGGCCGGCCTGTTTGCCGGCGCGCCATTCAGTCCGCTGGAGTGGGTCCAGCTGATCGCTGTTCGGGAGTACCGCTGATGGATGCGCTCTTGCTGTTAGCCGCCTGGTTGACGCCCCTGCTGGTGTTGGTGTTGACCTTTGGCAAAGGCAGCAGTGTGTGGCTGCCCCTGGCGGCTTTACCTGCCTTGATGACCGCCTTGCTGGTGCCCGCGGGGAGCCAGTTAGCGATCCCGTGGCTGTTGCTGGGTACCCGCTTGGGTATTGGTGAACAGGGCGCGTTATGGTTGTTTTTTTCAGCCTTGCTTTGGCTGACGGCGGCTTGTTACACCCATTTGTGGATGGCGAAACAGGCCGACTCGGGCCGCTTCAGGTTGTTTTTCCTGTTAGCGATGAGCGGTAATTTTGCTGTGATACTGGCGGAGGACCTGGGGAGCTTTTATCTGGGTTTTGCCGTGATGGGGCTGAGTGCCTATGGCCTGGTGGTGCATGGGGGTAAACCGGAGCAACGACGTGCAGGGCGCGTTTATTTGTGGATGACGCTGTGTGGCGAGCTGGCGCTGTTCATCGCCTTGGTGATGATTTTTCAGCGCACCGGCAGCCTGTCCCCAACGCCAGCGCAGTTGGCGGGCGCTCCTGGTCTGGAAGTTGGTACGCTGGTGCTAGCCTTTGGCATAAAAGCCGGGCTGCTGGGTGTGCATTTCTGGCTACCGCTGGCTCACCCCGCCGCACCGGTTGCCGCCAGCGCCGTGCTGAGTGGCGCGATGATAAAAACGGCTTTGATCGGTTGGATCAGCTTTCTGCCGCTGGGGCAGCAGGCCATGCCCTTTTGGGGCGCATTGATGCTGTTGCTTGGTTGCGCGGCAGCCTTGCTTGCCATCCCGGCGGGGCTGCTGCAACGCGATCCCAAGGTGCTGCTGGCCTATTCCAGCATCGGAAAAATGGGCACGATGCTGGCCGCTATCGGTCTGGCGCTTCTTGAACCCTCGCTGTCAGAGGGGCTTATACTGGCCGTCGTGTTTTTTGCCGCTCACCATGGGTTAGCCAAAGGGGCGCTGTTTATCGGTGTCGGGCTGGTTAAATCGGCCTCATCCCGAATGGTATTGCTGCTCCTGGCGTTGCCGGCCCTGGCGATGGTCGGGGTCCCCTTCAGCAGTGGCGCGGCGGCCAAGGGGGTCCTCAAAGAGAGTCTGAGTCAGGTCGACCCGCTGTGGGGTGGACTGCTGCTGGCTGTGCTGATGCTGGCCACCCTGGGTACCACCCTGCTGATGGCGCGTTTTATGCTGCTGATGAATGACTTATGCGGCAGTGAGATGGCGAAGCCCAACAGCTATTTGGCACCCTGGACCGGGCTGATACTGGTGCTGTTGCTGTTGCCTTTTTACGCAGGTCTGAGTGCGGGGCGTTTATGGGATTGGGTTTTGATTATCACCGCGTTGCTTATCGCGGGGGGCGTATGGCGCTTCAAACCGCAATTTATCGTTCGCTGGATCAGCACTCTGCCGCCAGGAGATATGCTGTGTCTGCTGGAAAGGCTTGGTCTGCTGATGCATCGTGCGTTTAATGCACAGAGGCATTCGTGGCAGCTTCGTGTTGCCGGCCTGTCTGACCTGTCTTGGCTAAAAGGTTTACAGCGTTGGAAACCGGGCTGGCAAGCCGGTCAGGGGTTGATTGAATCAGGCACCGTGCAGGCGGTTTTCTGGTTTGGTATCACTTTGTTGCTACTGCTGTTACTGGTAACAGGGTGAACAGCATGGCTGCAGGCCGGAGGCGCGAATGCATAACCTGAAACTCAACTTCAAACACCTGCGTTATTTCTGGTCTGTCGCCAGCTACGGCTCGATCGTAAAGGCAGCCGAGACCCTTTTTGTCACGCCTCAGACCATCAGCAGCCAATTGCGTGATCTTGAGCAGCAGGTGGGTCATAAGCTGTTTAAAAAGAGCGGTCGGAATCTGGTGTTAACCGAGACCGGCCAGCTGGTCTTTTCCTACGCGGACGAGATGTTTAAGTTAGGCAGCGACCTGCAGGATGCGCTCGATGGCGCCAGACCCGGATCGGGACTGACCCTGAAGGTCGGTGTGTCGATGGTGGTACCCAAAACTTTGCCGCTTCTTTCTCGCACGATCCGCGTTGATCGCGCGAATCGTGCCCGGTATTGCTAGGCGAAGAAGGTCATCAACGGCTGCTGCGTTGCCGTTGCCGGTCTGTTTTCAGCGCGGGGGCGCCCCCGGGATTTGAGTTTCCATCCCAGGGAACCGCTGATCAGCAGGTCGCCCGGTACGTACTCAAGGCTGGGGTTGCGCTCTATCGGTTTGGTTTCATCCTCACTGCGTAATGTGGTCAGTTTCATCGTCGACTCCCGTAGGGCCCTGGCGGCCTGTTGAGTGGGTCTGGCTGCACAGCCGGACACACGTCACCCATCGTTCAGAGTGTCGGCAGTCGATCCATGGCCCCCGGGAAAACGAAGGGAATTACGTTAAGTATAGACGGCTGGCTCAAGGCGCTCAGAGCGCCGCGTTGTTAGAGCGGGTGTTGGCTTAGTTCAATTAGGTCCTTGACGATCAGGTCGGGTGCAACATCCCAGGGATCAAAAACGCTGGCCGGGTTGCGCTGAATCCAGGCGGCTTGCAGGCCCGCGCATTTAGCGCCGATAACATCCCAGGGATTACTGGATACCATCCAGCAGCTGTCCCGCGTGGCGTTCATCCGTTTGACCAGATACTGATAAACCAGCGGGCTGGGTTTGTAGGTACGGATATCATCCACACTGATCACATCATCCAGTTGCGGCAATATATTCGAGCGACCGAGCAGGGTTCGCACTGCGGCTTCGGGACCGTTTGAGAACGCTGCCAGCGTGTGCCCCTGCGCCCTTAGCGCCGCGAGTCCGGGGATGACGTCCTGAAAACCTGCCAGGTTACTGAATTCGGCCATCAGATTGAGTTGCTGTTGCTCGCTCAGTTCGATGCCGAAATGCTGCAGACAGTAGCGCAGTGCCTGATGGGTACAGACGCTGAAGTCCTGATACTGATCCATCAGGCTGCGCCGAAAAGCGAACTCGACTTTTTTCTCGTGCCAAAGCTGGCCGAACCGTTTGGCTTGATCGCCGACGAGCGCGTCAAGGTGCTTACCCATATCTACCGGGTCTACCAGCGTTCCGTAGACATCAAATCCAATCGCTGTTGGCATCGTAGCGCCCTCCGTTTGCTGTGTTGAAAATTAGCTAGCCTGATGCTGGCCAGAACCGGCTTGCTGCAGTGTTACAAAGGCCGGCCTGATTTTGCACGAAGTACACAGGCCGGAGAAATGGACGTTGGTACTGATCGTTTAAACGCCTGCGAGCGAACGACGAACCTGAGATGGCCGCAGCCCGTCAGCTCCAGAAACAGCAGTGGCTGTCTTCATTGATCAGGTCGAGGAACTGCTGCAGCGAAACGACCGTCGGCTGGGGCTCGTAGGCGTGCCATTTTAGATCGGCGCGTTGCCAGTAGACCTTCCAGTGATTATGACGCTTCACATAGGTTGCCTTGGCAACGGACAGTTCGATCTGTTTCTCGGGGTTGTCCCAGACGGGCCTGACTTCGAATATCTCGACAGACTGCCCATCCATTAAAAAACCGAAATCGAGATCTTTTCGTGCCGAGGCAGGCGGGCGTATGGTTTCGAGAAACGTGCGAACCTGTTTGGAATAACGTGCTATCTCAAATTCACTAAATGCCATGATGACCCTCAATCGACAACATTGCGCTTTTTGTTGGCGGGGAAAAGCGCAGATTTTGGCGTACTCGTTCGCACTTTAGGTGAAGCGGTCTCCGTTGACCAGACCTAATCTGGCGGCCCGTTCTGATAGCGGGGCGCACCGGCAGGCATTTTTTCCCACGCTGCTTTCGAGCCGACATAGATATGCATCCCCAGCTCGATCTCGGGGTCACCGTTGATACAGCCCAGGGTAACGCCATGGATCGCACCCTTATACAGGCCACAGAGGGTCGAGCCACAGATCTTGCAAAATTGCAGCCCAAAACCCTGCTTGCCGACATAGGTGGTCAGATGCGCCTGGCCGGACAGCCAGCTGAACTGATCGGGATCGACCAGCGCATAGGCCGATGCCTGAGCACTGAAGGCTTTTCGGCACCGGGAGCAATGGCACGAGCGTGCATCACGCAGTTTGCCGTCGACCCGGTACGTTACTGCCCCGCAAAAGCATTCACCTGTGATCGGCACGGGTTTCTCCTAATTGATGAATATGGTCTTACGGCGAGCTAGCAGATCACTGAATATTCAGGCACAGGTATTTGATCTCGACGTAGTCCTCGATACCGTATTTGGAGCCTTCGCGTCCCAGACCGGATTCCTTGACCCCGCCGAAAGGCGCGACCTCGGTGGAAATAATGCCTTCGTTGATGCCGACGATACCGTATTCCAGCCCTTCCGAGACCCGCCAGATCCGGCCGATATCCCGCGAGTAGAAATAAGCGGCCAGCCCAAAGGGGGTGTCATTTGCCATAGCAACAGCTTCTTGCTCGGTTTGAAAGCGAATCAATGACGCGACCGGGCCAAAGACCTCCTGCTGGGCGATCTGCATACTATTCGTCACGCCGCTGAGGACGGTGGGCTGGTAGCCGTTCTCGATCCCTGCCACGCGCTGACCACCGGTCTGGACTGTGGCGCCGCTCGTCAGGGCGTCGGCAACCAGGGTTTCGACCTTGTTTAAGGCTTTGGCTTCGATAAGGGGGCCGATCTGCACGCCGGCATCCAATCCGTTACCGACTTCCAGCGCTTCGACGGCGGCGGTGAACTTGCGGGTGAAGGCCTCGTAGATGCCGTCCTGCACCATGAGCCGGTTGGTGCAGACACAGGTCTGCCCGGCATTGCGGAACTTTGAGGCGATGGCCCCGGCCACCGCGGCGTCCAGGTCGGCATCGTCAAAGACGATAAAGGGCGCATTGCCCCCCAGTTCCAGCGATAGTTTCTTGACGTTAACGGCGCACTGCGCGGCCAGCAGCTTGCCCACCGGGGTGGAGCCGGTAAAGGAGAGTTTGCGCACCCGGCTATCGGCGCAGAGTGTCTGGCCGACCTGTGCGGCATTGGCGGAGGTGACGATATTCAGCACACCATCGGGCATACCGGCTTCTTTGGCCAGTTGCGCCAGCGCCAGTGCGGACAGCGGGGTCAGCTCCGAGGGTTTTATCACCACCGGACAGCCGGCTGCCAGGGCAGGGGAGACCTTGCGGGTGATCATGGCGACGGGAAAGTTCCAGGGGGTGATCGCCGCCGCTATTCCGATCGGCTGCTTTAATACAACGATGCGTTGGTTAGGGCTGTTGGCGGGTATGACGTCGCCGTAGACCCGTTTTCCTTCCTCGGCAAACCACTCGATGAAGGAAGCGCCGTAAGCGACTTCGCCACGGGCTTCGGCCAGCGGCTTACCCTGTTCCTCGGTCATCAGGCGGGCCAGGTCTTCCTGAGCGCCCATAATCAGACGGTACCAACGCTTAAGAATCAGGCTGCGGTCTTTAGCCGTCATTTCGCGCCAGCCTTGCTGCGCCTGTTCCGCCGCGTCGATGGCGACAGTCACACTGTCCGCCCCGAGATCGGCGACTTCAGCCACCAAGGCACCGGTGGTCGGATTGGTCACGGCAAAGCGGCGTCCATCGGGCGCATCACACCACTGTCCATTGATAAAAGCCTGGCGCTGCAGGAGGCGTGGATCGGAAAGCTGCATGCTGTTGTCCTCAATGATTGTTTTTGAATTGTTGTTCTTTAATTATCGTCGTAGAACGCGTTTGTCGATATACCGGATGTGGAAAATGTTACAGGAAATTATCTCTGGAAATTTGTTCCGGGCAAGGATCGCGTGCCTGCGTGATGGGAAGGGTGACACGGCTGGCAGGTTTCGGGAAGGAGGGCTGTGGTAAGCGCAGCGGCTTGGCTGAGCTTGCGGAATCGGGGTGTTGTTTGGTGGGTGGCCTGTGGGTGATAGTTGAGTTTCATTGTAGAACGGAGGATAGAATGGCTTTAGGTTCGTGGCTTTCGGTCTTGTCGGTTATATCTACTTAGTGCTCGTAACACCTTAGATTGCGGCAGGAAAAACGCAAGGCCTGAACCCGCTATCTTTCGGTTTATTTGCATAGCGGTCACACAGGTTACGAGGTTTGAGGGTCGTTGAGTGGCAGCAGCCAACACATACCTGCCGCTCGTGATCCATCGGCCAGGACTCTAGTTCATCAACGAGAGTTCTCGTAAGCTGATGCTGACTTGAGAGGGGCCGTAGGACAGAAGCGTGCCCTTTTCGGACATCCACCTCCTATGGGGGAGGGGCCGCCCCGCCATACCCACCACAGAGCTCCCCGAGCTGAATCAGCTGCAAGCTCGATTGCCGGCGATTATCTACCCACAAGAACTTTGCCGAAATTCAGCTATGGTTATCAATAGATATGTGCCCGAAGAGGGCCTAGGGATAGCATAGAGCAAC
>JBFGYY010000092.1:0-8906 GCA_041587095.1 Motiliproteus sp.
ATACTCTCTCTAACAACGCTTAATCAACGCTTAGCCAGCCAATTGCCGGCTTTTTACCTTTACTGCCGACACCGCCGCCCCATACTTACGAAGGAAAGCACCAGCAAATATCACCTTTACTTAAGCAAGACCTACGCAGAACGATCAATCGCCTTCCAAGCCCAGAATCGGCTTAACCCGCCCCCACTGCTTGCAGCCCGGACACTGCCAGTGCAAGGACCGACCGGAAAACCCGCAGGATTGGCAACGAAACAACGGCTTCACTTGTATCAAGCTGCCCGTCAGCCCAGCAAGCACATTCAGACTATCTTTAGCGCTCGATGATGCATATTTAAGATGGAGCCCTATCAAGTGATGAAACCCCTTCACGGACGGGTGCAATTTCAATTGCTCCGTTATAAACGCTCCCGCAGCCAACTCCCCCTGTTCGCCAGAAATCATCTCAGCCAGTAGCAGCATGGTCGCTGTCGACGGCGCCTCGGACAATCTTTGCTGTAGATACTGGTTTAATTCGCGTTTCTGGCCCAAGTGCTGATAAGCCTCGCTCAGCAGCGGTACAGCAAGCGATGCAAACGCAGGATCCTGACGAACAACCTGTTTCAAATGAACGATAGCGGCTTTCCAGCGTCGCCGTTGCATCTCGACCCGGGCAAGCATCAGCAACGCCCTCACACACGCGGAGTCACGCTGCAGCGCATTTTTAAGCCTGGCGATGGCTAGCGACCACTGCTCATCATGAGTCAATTTTTGCGCCAATTCACAGCAGAAGTGCGCACAAGCTACCTGATCTGCGGTTCCCGATAGCGCTGCTGTCTGTAAAGCCTTTTCCCAGTCTTTTTCACGCTGGTAAATATCAGTCAGTAGTCCGGCAGCCTCAGCACGAAACTCCTTGTTATTCCCACGCACCAGCTCTTGCAACAAGTGTTCGGCTCTATCAAGCAAACCTGCAGACAAAAAATCCCTGGCAAGCGCCAAGCGCGCCTGCAGGGACTGAACGGGGGTCAATGAGGAATAAGCAAGTACTTCTTGATGCAGCTGAATAGCGCGATCTACTTCGCCTTTGCGCCGAAACAAGGTCCCCAGGGCAAGCCGAACCGGGACAGCCTCGCTGTCACGCCGCAACGCTTTAATAAAGCTATCGATGGCCTGATCAGTTTCGTTGTCGATCAGATGGTTAAGACCAACAAAATACTCATCACTCTGGCAGGATTTAAACCGCTCTACCCTGAGGCGCTTGCGCTCGCGACG
The DNA here is from genome assembly GCA_041587095.1 of Motiliproteus sp. Lineage (GTDB taxonomy): Bacteria > Pseudomonadota > Gammaproteobacteria > Pseudomonadales > Balneatricaceae > Motiliproteus. The sequence goes on from JBFGYY010000092.1 coordinate 1,249, forward strand.
GCCAAGCGCCCAGCCTATCCCAACAGCCGCAGCCAATGGGATTAGCAGCAGGTAGTCGACCATAATCAGTGACTGTCTTTAAGGCTCAACGTTCTCAGCTTATCCAGCTCTTTATTTGAATTACGCAGCTGACGACGGGCACTGATTAATCGCGCACGAAGCGCCAATACCGCCACACTACTCACGACAATGCTCAAAATCGCGCCGAGCAGGAAGCTCAAAATAACCCAACGCGCAATACTGGCCTCAGGCAAGTGTACAAACACCAGATCAACAGTAATCTGCTCCTGATTGTTTACTGTTAACAACACGCCTAACAACAGAAGAACTAGCGCCATAGCTACAGCGATAAGGGTTTTTATCAGTCGCACCGGAAGGGCCTCATTAAAGAAAACTTATGGAAGATTATTTAAACTCTCGTTCACCTGCTCACGCAGATCCTTTCCCGGCTTAAAATGAGGCACATGCTTGGCATCCAGCTCAACAGCATCTCCGGTTTTAGGATTACGCCCTACGCGAGGCGCACGATAATGGAGTGAGAAACTACCAAAGCCGCGAATTTCGATTCGGTCACCCGCCGCCAAGGATTCGGTCATATGATCAAGCATCGTCTTGACCGCCAACTCAACATCCTTAACAGAAAGCTGATCATGCCTAGCTGCCAAACGCTCAATCAATTCCGATTTAGTCATAGCTGCCTCTCGTCTGGTCATCTGTTACGAACGCTTCAGCGCTTCAATCGATGACTATTCAGATCCATACAGGTTCGTTAGCGACTCACAAACAAAAACCTTTTGCCTTTCGTAGCCGCTAACACCCGGAAAGAACGGGCATGAGCACAAGACCTCACTTCGGCACACCCCACTACGCATTGTAGAGAGACCTGCCGCAGGGAACATCCTACTTAAGCACAACCCCTTTCCCCAATCACATCCATTACTGCCTGCAAAACCTGATCAATAGTCATATCGCTACAATCTATAATCTTAGCATCATCGGCAGGGCGTAAAGGCGCAACCTCTCGATTCATATCCCGGTCATCCCGTTCTTTTATATCCGCCAATACCACCTGAAGGCTAGCACTGCTCCCTTTACTTATCAACTGCTTATAACGACGACTCGCTCGCTCTTGCGCACTGGCGGTTAAGAATATTTTTACGGCAGCATGCGGAAAGACTACAGTACCCATATCCCGGCCATCTGCGATCAACCCCGGCATCTCTGCAAATGCGCGCTGGCGCTCCAACAACGCACTTCTTACGACGCCAATACTCGCCACGACCGACGCCGCATGACCCGCCTGTTCGGTCCGAATCTCTTTGGTAACATCTTCACCCTCGAGCACGACCCGCACGCCATCCTGATCACCATCAACCATAAACTGCACATCCAGATGGGCAGCCATCACTTCAAGTGCCGCCTGGTCGGCAAGGTCAACCTCATGATGCATGGCGGCAACCCCCAGCACCCGATACAACGCACCACTGTCTAGCAGGTGCCAACCGAGCTGCTTTGATAAAAGCTTACAAATGGTGCCTTTACCCGAACCACTTGGCCCGTCGATGGCGACGATAACCGGCTTTTGACTCACCTGATTACTCCTCGATCTTGATCTTAAGCCCGGCGCGCTGAGCCAGTTCGGTAAAATTAGGGAATGATGTAGCCACGTTAGCGCAATTCTCAACCACGATCTCACCCTGAGCTCTCAGGGCGGCGATGCTGAAGGCCATTGCGATACGATGATCCCCCAGACTATCAACACGACCACCCTGAAGCGGCCCGCCATGAATGACGGCCCCATCGGCGGTACCCTCAATCGCCACGCCCAGCACCGACAGTCCATCGACCATCGCCTGTATGCGGTCACTTTCTTTCACCCGCAACTCTTCAGCACCCGTTAATACCGTCGTACCTTCAGCGCAGGCGGCCGCAATAAACAACGCTGGGAATTCATCGATAGCCAGTGGCACCTGATCTTCAGGAATAGCGATACCTTGCAAAGGCGCATAGCGCACCCGAATATCCGCCACCGGCTCCCCACCAACCTCGCGTTGATTTTCCAGCACCAGATCGCCGCCCATGGCCTTAAGTATATTGATAACGCCGATACGGGTCGGATTGATCCCCACATGCTCAAGCAGCACATCAGAACCCGGGGAGATGGAAGCCGCCACCATAAAGAAAGTCGCCGAAGAAATATCGGCAGGGACATCAATCTTAGTCGCGGCTAAACGCCCATTACCCTGCAATGACGCCGTCGCTCCTTGCCGCTGAACAGGATAGCCAAAACCCTGCAGCATCCGCTCGGTATGATCCCGGGTTGGCGCGGGTTCTGTGACCCGTGTCTGGCCCTCACTATAAAGACCTGCCAGCAATACGCACGACTTTACCTGCGCACTGGCCATCGGCATGACATAATCAATCCCCTGTAACGATCGACCACCTTTGATACGGACCGGTGGACAACCACCCTCTCCCGTCTCAACTTCCGCGCCCATCAATCGCAGCGGCTTGGCGACACGTTCCATGGGACGCACAGACAACGACTCATCACCGGTCAGCTCACTGTCAAACGCCTGGCCGGCCATCAGGCCTGCAAACAGCCGCATCGCCGTACCGGAATTACCCAGGTACAGCGGACCAGGTGGTTGGCGCAGACCATGCAACCCCACCCCGTGAATGACTACCCGACCTTGCGCAGGCCCCTCGATTACAACCCCCATGTCACGAAAGGCCTGAAGTGTCGCCAAACTATCTTCGCCCTCCAGAAACCCTTCAACTTCAGTAATGCCATCGGACAAAGCGCCCAGCATGATCGAACGATGAGACATGGACTTGTCGCCCGCCACACGAAGTGTTCCGCTGACCGAGCCACCGGGCTGAACCCGAAATATTACATTTTGAGTATTCATAGGCATGGAGTACGCTGTACCAGATAGAATCTTGGAGAAGTGATCCCGCGCCGATTTGGCCCGGGTGAAAATACCGAGCAAGGACTGACCGTCCTTGTCAACGATAGCCTGACGCAACGTATCAAGGCCGGATGTAAACTCATCCAACACCTTCAAGGTTGCATTACCATTAGCTAAAAAAATATCGTGCCACATCATCGGGTCGCTGGCGGCAATGCGGGTAAAATCGCGAAAGCCACCCGCAGCATAGCGAAATATATCCCGGTTTTCCTGATCATTCGCCAGCGTATCTACCAATGAGAAAGCAAGCAGATGAGGCAGGTGTGAAGTGGCCGCCAATACTTCGTCATGACGCGTCACTTCCATATGGTGCACCTCTGCACCCACACATTCCCACATGCGGGTAACAGTGCGCAGCGCGAAGCGATCGGTTTCTGCCAGAGGGGTTAAGATGACTTTATGATTATCGTAGAGATCTGCCTTCGCAGCGCTGACACCGCTTTTTTCCGACCCGGCGATGGGATGACCCGGCACGAATCCCACGGGCAATTCACCAAACACCTCTCTTGCTGCCGCAACCACACTACCCTTAGCGCTGCCTACATCGGTCAATATTGCATCGGCCCGTAGTGACTCCCGGATCTCGCACATGACCCGCTCCATCACTTTGACGGGCACAGCCAAGACAATCACATCCGCTTGCGATACGGCCACCTGCAGGTCAGTTGCCGCTTCATCGATCACATGACGACGCAACCCCTCTTCAAGCTCGGCAGGGTTGAGGTCATAACCTACCACCCAACGACAACCACCACGCTGCTTGAGAGCCAGGGCCAGTGACGCCCCGATAAGCCCTAACCCAACGACCAGCAAGCGATTTACAACACTACTCACAGCGCAACCTTCCTCCAACCCGAACCGAGACAAGCCGGCTTTTCAACTCCAAAAAATTGCGAAGGAATAACGCACGCTCCATCAAAGCACTGCACGCGGATAGGAACCCAGCAATTTTATCTCGACGGCTTCGTCAGCCAGCTCCTTCAGCACCTCTTGCACGGCAGGCTCACTGTAATGCCCTTCAAAATCGATATAAAAAATGTAACCCCATGTACCGACACCCGACGGTCGGGTTTCGATACGCGTCAAACTCAGACCCAGACGATGAAAAGGCTCGAGCAGGTGATACAGTGCACCGGGCTTGTTACGCGCCGACACCAACAATGAGCTCTTATCTTTTCCGCTTGGTCCCGTCAGCTGATTACCAATCACCAGAAAACGCGTGGTGTTATCCGGCTGATCTTCGATCGCTTCTACCAGCTTGGTGAGCCCGTACAATTCCACCGCCATATCGCCGGCGATGGCCGCAGCCCCCTGGTCAGCCTCAGCGGCTGCGCGACGCGCTGCCTCGGCATTGCTGCTGACCGCAACGCGCTCGACACTGGGATAACGCGCATCCAGCCAACTACGGCACTGCGCAAGCGATTGCTGGTGCGAATAGATACGCTGAATCGAATCAGCACCCACATCGGGGCCTGCCAGAAGGTGATGATGAATACGCAGCTCTACCTCGCCACAGATCTTGAGCGGTGAGCCCCGGAACATATCCAGAGTATGATGCACCATTCCTTCGGTGGAGTTTTCTATTGGCACGACACCATAATGCGCCGCGGCTGATTCAACTTCGCGAAACACGTCGTCAATTGAATGCAGCGGAACACTCACAACGGAATGACCAAAATGCTTTAATGCTGCTGACTGGGTAAACGTCCCTTCCGGTCCCAGAAAAGCAATGTGCATCGGCTGCTCAAGCGCCAGGCACGAAGACATGACCTGACGAAAAATCCTGGCCACCTCCTCGCCACCCAGAGGACCTTCGTTAGCATCCATAATCTTCCGCAACACCTGCGCTTCGCGCTCGGGGCGGTAAAAAACGGCACTATCCTCCCCCTGAAACCGCTGCTTAACCTCTGCCACGCGTTGCGCACACCTGGCACGCTCGCTAACCAGCGCCAATATTTTTCGGTCGATGGCATCGATATCACCACGCAGCGCTTTAAGCTGCCGTTCCTGCTCGCTCATCTGCTCTCTATCTCATGCACATATAAAGTCGATACTTACCTGCGTAAAGCAAGACTCTTGCGCGTCTCGCTTTACCGCACTGCCTCACTGTCAGGATGCAGCGCCGTCCGAGCCTTCTTCTTCAGGAGCAGTGCCAGCATCCGCGTCCGCAGCCGTAATGACCGCACCTTCCGGAGCATCCTCATTATCAGCATCGTCCGGCTGCTCGTCTGGCTCAGTAATACCCGCAACACCCACAAGCTTTTCATCACCGGAGATGCGTATCAGGGTAACACCCTGGGTATTACGGCCCTGCACAGAAATCTCGTCTGTACGCGTGCGCACCAATGTCCCCTGGTCGCTGATCAGAATAATCTCATCGCCCGGGAAGACCTGAATAGCGCCGACCAGATCACCATTACGCTCCGACATCTGCATGGCAATAACACCCTGCCCGCCTCGCCCGTAAGTCGGGAATTCACTCAGCGCGGACATCTTGCCGTAGCCGTTGACACTGACGGTTAATATGCGGCCTTCTTCTTCAGGAATAATCAGGGAGATAACCTGTGCACCCTCCGGCAAGCGAACCCCCCGCACGCCCCGTGCGGTCCGCCCCATGGGACGCACATCGCCTTCGTTGAAGCGCTGCACTTTACCCTGATCGGTAAAGAGCATGACCTCCTGGGCTCCGGTAGTAATCGCGGCGCCGATCAAGGTATCGCCCTCATTGAGCTCCAGCGCGATCAGACCGGTACTGCGCGGACGCGCAAAGTTACTGAGCGGCGTTTTCTTAACGGTGCCGTCACCGGTTGCCATAAAGACATAGTGATCTTCGCCAAAATCATTCACTGGCAGGATCGCGGTCACGCGCTCACCTTCTTCCAGCGGCAGAATATTAACGATAGGGCGGCCTCGCGCCGTACGACTGGCCTGAGGTATTTCGTAAACTTTGAGCCAGTAAACCTTGCCGCGACTACTGAAGCAGAGAATCGTATCGTGACTGCTGGTGACTAAGAGATGCTCAATATAGTCCTCATCTTTAACGCCACTGGCCGACTTGCCCCGTCCGCCCCGACGCTGGGCCTGGTAGGCCGACACGGGTTGCGTCTTGGCATAACCGGTATGCGATATGGTTACAACCATATCCTCTTCCGTGATCAGGTCTGCAATCGTCAGATCCTGCTGAGACGCCATGATCTCGGTGCGACGCGTATCGCCATATTGCTCAACAATGGCGGTTAATTCTTCACGAATCACCTGCATAAGACGCTCGGTACTGCCAAGAATCTCAAGCAGTTCAGCGATACGCTCGAGGAGCAAGCGGTATTCATCGATCAGCTTCTGGTGCTCAAGCCCGGTCAAGCGGTGTAATTTAAGATCCAGAATGGCCTGAGCCTGTGCAGGCGACAAATGGTAAAGTCCGTCGCGCAGCCCGAAGTGCTCATCCAGGTCATCGGGACGACAGGCATCCGCGCCGGCGCGTTCCAGCATCTGCACCACATCACCGGCATCCCAGCTGGCTGCGATCAATTTATCTTTGGCTTCGGCAGACGTTGTCGAGGATTTGATCAATTCGATAACCGGATCGATATTCACTAGCGCTACGGCCAAACCTTCCAATATGTGACCGCGTTCACGGGCCTTACGCAGCTCATAAATGGTCCGGCGGGTAACCACTTCACGACGGTGGCGAATAAATGCTTCGAGCAGTTCTTTTAAGTTCAGCGTGCGGGGTTGGCCGTCTACCAGCGCCACCACATTAATGCCAAACACGTTCTGCATCTGCGTGTGTGCGTAGAGATTATTAACCACGACTTCCGGTACTTCACCACGGCGCAGCTCAATAACAATCCGCATACCCTCTTTATCGGATTCATCACGCAGCTCGGTAATGCCTTCTACCTTTTTCTCTTTAACCAGCTCGGCGATTTTTTCAATCAGCCGCGCTTTGTTAACCTGATACGGGATCTCGGTTACAACAATTGAGGGCTTGTTGTTTTTAGGGTCTTCCTCGACATGATAACGAGCCCGCAGGTAAATACGTCCCCGGCCGGTTCGGTAGGCCTGCAGGATCCCCGCTCGACCATTAATGATGGCGGCGGTCGGGAAATCAGGGCCCGGGATAAACTCCATCAACTGGTCGATATCCAGTTCCGGATTGTCGATCAGGGCAATGGTCCCCTGTACCACCTCGGTAAGATTGTGCGGCGGGATATTGGTCGCCATACCAACCGCTATACCGGAAGATCCGTTCACCAGCAGATTAGGCACACGGGTCGGCATCACCTCGGGGATCAGCTCGGTACCATCGTAGTTAGGCACATAATCGACGGTTTCCTTATCCAGATCGGAAAGGATCTCATGCGCAATACGCGCCATTCTGACTTCGGTATATCGCATGGCGGCAGCGGAGTCGCCATCGACGGAGCCGAAGTTGCCCTGGCCATCGACCAGGGTGTAGCGCATCGAAAACGGCTGAGCCATTCGAACAATGGTGTCATAAACCGCGGAATCGCCATGGGGGTGGTATTTACCGATAACGTCACCCACAACACGCGCTGACTTTTTATAGGCTTTGTTCCAGTCATTTCCCAGTTCGTGCATGGCGAACAACACACGCCGGTGAACAGGCTTAAGACCATCACGCACGTCCGGCAGAGCACGCCCGACAATGACACTCATCGCGTA
>JBFGYY010000093.1:0-8892 GCA_041587095.1 Motiliproteus sp.
GGTAAGTTTGCTGACAATAATATGGCTGTTTGGGGGATGTTCGGGCAAGACCGCAAGAGCGAAGAAGAGAAAGGCGGCAAGGAAAAGGATGACGCTGAAGACAGTACGGCTAAAAAGCCGGGCTCCGGAAAAGCGAAAAAATAGCTGATACAGGCAGGGGTCGGTCTTGGTATTGATGCCTTGCCAGTTTCTCGGTTAGTTAGTTTTACGCGGCCACCCAGTTGCCGATTTTTTGGGGTAGTAGAGCCTGAGAGCGGCTCCCGGCAAACAAGCCTATATGCCCTGCGTCGATTTCCATCTCTTCATATTTTCGACTGCTTGTCAGGCCTTTGAGCGCCTGAGATGCCTGCGGCGGAACCAGATGGTCCTTGCTGCCATAAATATTCAGTATGGGTTGCGAGATGCTTCCCAGATCTACCTCCTTGTTGCCCAGCTGAAACTTGCCGCCCAATAGCGCGTTTTGTTGAAAAAACAGCGCCATAAACTGGCTGAACGCGGCGCCGGCCAGGTCCGGGCAGTCGTTAACCCATTTCTCCATCCGCATATAATTTAATGCCTGATCGCGCGTCCTGAGCTGATTGGGCAGGTTGAGCTGTTTGCGCACGGTGAGATTCATGGGCATCAGGCTGCGGAAGGCGTCTATTAATAGTTGTCCCGGCATATTGCCATGACTGCGAATAACCAAATCAATGTCGATTGTTCGTGCCAGATGCGCAAGGACGTTGTTCTCAGTATGGAAATTGATCGGGGTGACGAGCGTTATCAGGTTGTTCACTTTGTCCGGGTGCAAAGCGGTGTAGCATAGGCTGAAGACGCCGCCCTGGCAGACGCCGAGCAGGTCTACGTTGTCGCAGTTGCTATCGGCGCGCACGGCATCGACGCAGCGATCTAAATAGCCGCACAGGTAGTCATGCAGATCGATAAACTGGTCGACGGGTTGCGGATAGCCCCAGTCGATGAGGTAGACCGGGATGCCCTCTTGCAGCAAGCCTCGAATCAAAGAACGATCAGGCTGAAGGTCGAGTATGTAGGGGCGGTTCACCAGAGCGTAGACGATCAATAAGGGTTTGGCGTTCGCCTTGGTTCTTGCAGTAGGGGTGTAGCGCTTGAGTGAAAGCCGGTCTTCTTGGTAGATAATATCGGCCTCGGCGGTCCCGACGTCGATCTCTTCGATGCCATTAAGCGTGCTTAAGCCTTGCAGCAGGTCCTGGTTCCAGTCGCTGATCTCCTGGCTGATTCTTTGGGGGGATAGTTTAAAAGGCATCAGCTAACCGGGTCGTGTTGTGTTGAGTGCGACGTTTGTTTGTTGCTGGCCTGGCTAAGCTGGGCTTCCAGTTGATCCAGGCGCTGAGTCAGAGTGCTGACTGTGCGCCGCATGTTGTGGTGCTGCTCCAGAAGGGCGCGGTAATCTTCGTAGGGTACGAGGCCCAGGCTGCGGTATTCTTCTTGCCAGCAGCGCTTGATCTGCAGCTGTAGTTCCAGGATGGCATTGGCAAGTCGGCCGTAGCTCTGTTGATATTCTTCGTCTTGTAAGCTTAGCGCGTAGTGATGCTCGTAGGCATCGATCCAGAGGTGGTGGAGCTGAGCCAGGCTGGATATCTCCGGGTCATTACCAAGCGTTTCGAGAAGCTGGTTGTTCGTGGCGTCAATGATACGGGTCTGAAGGGTTAGGTGGTCGTTGAACGCGCGACAGAAGGCGTCGTATGCATTGAAGAGCTCCAGAGAATTGTGCTGGGAGCGGCCCTGTTGCTGGGTGAAAAGTGATTGTATAAAAGGTAGGCCGGGTAGTGGCTGGGCCTGCTGATTGGTTAACAGCTGTAAGAGATGTTCAGGAATTGACCACTGTTTGGCAAAATCCGTGTTGAGTTGTTGCAGTAAGTGCTGGCTCAAGGATTCTATTGCCGAACGCAAAGCGGCTGTGTCGGTATTGTTCAATGTTTTTAACAGGTTGAGCCCGTAACGACAGAAAGATTCTAGCTGTGTTGTCATCTGTTCGGCGAGGTCTGAATGCAGATCAGGCAGGTGTGCAGTCACCGCCTTACGACAGGCTGATAACAGGTCGTCGAGCTCTGAGGTGTCGAGGTCGGATGATTGCAATATTGCTTGCCAGCAGGCCTTTTGCACGTCCAGCCACTGTTGCAGTTGAAGCAGTGGATCTTGTTTCAACAGCATCCTCCTTGGGGGTTTCGTTGGGCTGGACCAATGGTAGCTATGAATCCCCTGTACTGGAAGCTTCTTTTGAGTCTAAGTGCTTTGGGAGTAGCTGGATAAACGCACGCGCGGCATTGGAAAGTGTACGGTCGCGGTGAGTGATGAGCCCGAGCTGCCGTGTCGGCGCGGGTTCGTTGAGTCGAAGAATGGTAACCCTGTCGTCAATCATGCTTTCAGGCAGCAGGCTCCAGCCAAGACCGATAGAGACCATCATATGTATGGTATCCAGATAGTTGGTTGGCATGACGACGTCCAGGCTGAGCCCTTGTTTGGCAAAGCGTTCAGCAACGATTTTGCGGGTGAATGTGTTGCTGCCGGGCAAAATGGCGCTGTATCTGGTCAGGTCACTTAGGCGAGGGGTCTTTGCCTGCGCCAGGGGATGGTCTGGTGCTGACACAAATTGGAGTTGATCGGTCCAAAGTGTGGTCGCGGTCAGTTGTGGGTGAGGATTGGGGGAAAGCGTGATGACCCCAAGTTCAAGTTGTCCCTGCAGAACTTGGTCATAGGCTGACTCTGATTCAGCAAAATCGAGTCGCAGTTCAACCTCCGGATACTGGTGACAGAATTGTTTCAGTAGCGGGGGCAGGCGATGGAGCCCGATGTGATGGCTGGTGGCAATGGTCAGGCTGCCGCTGATTTTACTGGACAGATTGGCGAGGGTGCGGCGAGTATCTTCGATATCCAGCAAAATTTGTTTGGCTCTTGGGAGAAGTGCTCTGCCGCTCTCTGTGAGCGTCACCTGTCGGCTAATTCGATCAAAGAGCCGGCAGTTGAGTTGTTCCTCAAGATTTGCGATGCGTTTGCTGATTGCCGGTTGTGTCAGGTGTAAATGTTCTCCGGCCGCCGAGAATGACTCCGCTTCGGCGACACAGACAAAAGCTGTTAGGGCGTGGAGATCCATGGCTGGCTCCTTTGTATTCCGTAATGGAATCCAAATAATAAACAAAATGAATTTGTTTTATCAATAATGTCGCATTAGCATGCAGTTATTGCTATGCGGGAACGGTTTCTTTTCGTTTAGCTACTCAATAGTCACCAAACAAAGCATGGCCGTCAGCGATGGCTGTGATTAAGGAGATTCGCGATGTCTGGCAAGACGCTTTATGACAAGCTCTGGGATTCGCACCTGGTACGAGAGCAGGAGGATGGCAGTGCGCTGATCTATATCGATCGCCACCTGTTGCATGAGGTTACTTCGCCGCAGGCGTTTGAGGGGCTGCGTCTGGCGGGCCGCAAACCCTGGCGGATCAGTGCGAACCTGGCAACCCCGGACCATAACGTGCCGACAACAGCGAAGGAGCGCGAGTCTGGTGTGGATGGTATCGACGATCCCATCTCTAAGATCCAGGTTGTTACCCTTGATCAAAATTGCGATGAATTCGGCATTCGCGAGTTCAAGATGAAGGATGTCAGGCAGGGTATTGTTCACGTCGTGGGTCCCGAGCAGGGGGCTACTTTGCCGGGAATGACGCTGGTGTGTGGTGATTCTCACACATCCACGCACGGTGCGTTCGGCGCATTGGCGCATGGAGTAGGCACGTCCGAGGTCGAGCATGTGCTGGCCACGCAGTGTCTGGTTGCCAAGAAGATGAAAAACATGCTGGTGCAAGTCGATGGCAAGCTTGCTCCCGGAGTCACAGGCAAAGATGTGGTGCTGGCTATCATCGGTGAAATAGGCACGGCTGGCGGCACAGGGTATGCGATTGAGTTCGGTGGTACGGCCATTCAGGGGCTGTCCATGGAAGGGCGGATGACGGTCTGCAATATGGCTATCGAGGCCGGAGCCCGGGCCGGTATGGTTGCCGTCGATGATGTAACCATCAATTATGTGCAGGGGCGCCCTTTTGCACCTAAGGGTGAGCATTGGCAGCAGGCTGTAGCGCAGTGGCGTGAACTGTGCTCTGACGCTGACGCTCAGTTCGATAAGGTTGTGGTTATCGACGGTGGCGCAATCAAGCCTCAGGTAACCTGGGGTACCTCACCGGAAATGGTGTTGCCCGTTGATGCGACTGTGCCGGACCCTGCCCGCGAAAGTGATCCGGTCAAGCGTCAGGGAATCGAGCGCGCGTTGTCGTACATGGGGTTGTCAGCCAATCAGCCTATTACATCCATCCAGCTTGACCGGGTCTTTATCGGTTCCTGTACGAATTCGCGAATCGAAGATCTTCGTGAGGCGGCTCAGGTGGTTAAAGGCCGTAAAGTTGCCGCAACCCTGAAGCAGGCGCTGGTGGTCCCCGGTTCGGGGCTGATAAAGGCGCAAGCAGAAAAAGAGGGGTTGGATAAGATTTTTACCGACGCGGGTCTCGAGTGGCGTGAGCCGGGGTGCTCGATGTGTTTGGCCATGAATGCCGACAAGTTGGGTAAGGGTGAGCATTGCGCGTCGACGTCTAACCGTAATTTTGAAGGGCGACAAGGCTTTGGCGGTCGCACGCATCTGGTTAGTCCGGGAATGGCTGCAGCAGCTGCTATCGCGGGGCGTTTTGTGGATGTTCGCGAGATGGTCGGCTGAGCCGGGAGAGGATTGATATGAAAGCATTTACACAGCATACCGGTATTGTTGCGCCGTTGGATCGGGCTAATATCGATACGGATATGATCATACCCAAGCAGTTTCTTAAATCTATTAAGCGGTCGGGATTCGGCCCAAACCTGTTTGATGAGTTGCGTTATCTGGATGAAGGGCAGCCTGATCAGGATTGCAGTCAGCGGCCGAAAAACCCGGATTTCGTTCTCAATCAGGAGCGGTACCAGTCAGCCTCCGTTCTGTTGGCGCGTGAAAACTTTGGTTGCGGCTCGAGCCGTGAGCATGCGCCCTGGGCGTTAGATGATTTTGGTGTTCGCGCGGTCATAGCACCGAGTTTTGCCGAGATTTTCTATAATAACTGCTTTAAAAACGGCCTGTTACCGATTGTTCTTGATGAAAAGTGTGTTGATCAGCTGTTCGATGCGGTTGCGCAAGCGCCAGGTTATTCGCTAACCATCGATCTGGAAGCGCAGCAAGTGATCACGCCCGACGGTGAGACCATGCCGTTTGAGCTGGACGGTTTTCGCAAGCATTGCTTGTTGAATGGGTTGGATGATATCGGTCTGACGTTGCAGCAAGCGGATGATATAAAGCGTTTCGAGGCGGGGCATCAGGCGGCATCGCCCTGGTTGTTTTCTGAATTGGCTGAGCATTGAATTTGAAGAAGGATTTAAGCGTCATGACACAAAAAGTATTGATACTTCCCGGTGATGGCATCGGCCCTGAGATTGTTGAGCAGGCCGTGCGGGTCCTGGAGGTTGTTAAGGCGAAGTATGCCCTTGATCTGGTTCTCGATAACGCCTTGCTGGGTGGCGCGGCCATCGACGCAGACGGCGTGCCGTTACCGGAAGAAACGCTGCGCAAGGCTCAGGAAGCGGATGCTATTTTGCTGGGCGCGGTTGGCGGTCCCAAGTGGGATGCATTGGATATGGCAATCAGGCCGGAAAAAGGTTTGCTGGGGATACGTTCTCAGCTGCAGCTGTTCGGTAACTTGCGTCCCGCCATCCTCTACCCGCAGCTGGCCGCCGCGTCGAGCCTGAAGCCGGAAATAGTGGCAGGGCTGGATATCCTTATTGTGCGTGAGCTGACCGGGGGGATCTATTTTGGCCAGCCACGGGGGATTCGAACCCTTGAAAATGGCGAGCGGCAAGGTTTTAACACCTATGTTTATTCCGAGTCGGAAATTCGTCGTATTGCCAAGGTGGCGTTTGAAGCAGCGCGCAAGCGGGGTAAAAAGGTCTGTTCGGTTGATAAGGCCAATGTTCTCGAGGTCACCGTGCTGTGGCGTGAAGTGCTTGAGCAGGTAGGTCAGGACTATCCTGATGTCGCGCTGAGTCACATGTATGTTGATAATGCCGCCATGCAGCTGGTTCGTGACCCCAAGCAGTTTGATGTGGTGGTGACCGGGAATATGTTCGGTGATATTCTTTCGGATGCAGCGGCAATGCTAACGGGCTCAATCGGAATGCTTCCTTCCGCATCGCTGGATGAAAACGGAAAGGGTATGTATGAGCCTTGTCATGGTTCTGCGCCCGACATTGCGGGGCAGGGGGTGGCAAATCCGCTGGCGACCATTTTGTCGGCAGCGATGATGCTGCGTTACTCTCTGGGCGCCGGGGAGGCTGCTGACCAGATTGAGCGTGCGGTCAGTAATGTTCTGGATCTTGGTCTGCGTACGGCGGATATCTACTCAGAAGGTCAGCGGAAGGTGTCTACCCGCGAGATGGGTGATGCCGTAGTGGAAGCGTTACAGGCGCTGTAACAGCAGGGTTGCTTTTGGTGGTGCGGTGCCGTCCGGTTTTGGATGGCGACCGAGCTGCCTGACTTTATTTGAACAACGGAAACTATAGGACATCAAGATGCGTGTAGGATTTGTCGGCTGGCGAGGAATGGTGGGTTCTGTTTTGATGCAGCGCATGCTGGACGAGCGGGACTTTGACCGAATTGAACCCATATTTTTTACTACATCACAGGTCGGCCAGGCCGGCCCTGCGATTGGAAAAGATATACCGGCGCTGAAAGATGCCAGCGATATTGACTCGCTAAAATCGATGGAGGCTATCGTTTCGTGTCAAGGTGGAGACTACACCAAAGCCGTTTATGCGAAATTGCGTGATGCGGGCTGGAAGGGTTATTGGATTGATGCGGCGTCATCTCTGCGGATGTCGGATGAGAGCGTGATAGTTCTCGATCCTGTGAATGGTGACATCATCCGTAATGCCGTGGCTGCAGGTGGCAAAACATTCGTTGGTGGTAACTGCACCGTTAGCTTGATGCTGATGGCGCTGGGCGGGTTGTTCAAGGCGGGCGCCATTGAATGGTTAACCTCCATGACCTATCAGGCTGCCTCGGGTGGCGGTGCACAGCATATGCGTGAGCTGGTGCGGCAGATGGGCGAGGTGCATGGCGCGGTGGCAAATAAGCTGGATGACCCTGCCACCGCTATTCTCGATATTGACCGGGATGTGGCTGCTGCAATCCGTAGCGAACAGCTCAGTACGCAAAATTTTGGCGTGCCGTTAGCCGGGAGCCTGATTCCCTGGATCGATACGCAGCTGGATAACGGGCAGAGTCGTGAAGAATGGAAAGCTCAGGCTGAAACCAACAAGATAATCGGCAGCGGCTCCAATGTTATTCCGGTTGATGGCACCTGTGTGCGTATTGGTGCAATGCGCTGCCATAGTCAGGCTTTTACCATTAAGCTGAAGGACGATATTCCGCTAAATGAAATAGAGGCGATGCTGGCTGAGCACAACGATTGGGTTAAGGTTGTTCCCAATCTGCGTGATGTCACCATGCGAGAGCTGACTCCCGCTGCCGTTACCGGAACACTGTCGGTCCCAGTAGGTCGGTTACGCAAAATGAATCTTGGTACCAAGTACCTTAATGCGTTTTCTGTTGGCGATCAGCTTTTGTGGGGCGCCGCAGAACCCTTGCGTCGGATGTTGAATATACTGCTTGAGTCCCGCTAAGCAGTAATTGTGTTAGACACAGTATGGCGCGTCCTGTCAGTTAATTCGGGGCGCGCCATTTTTTTATGTGCGTGAAATGGTTGTTGTTTAATTGATCAGTTTTTGTTTCGATGTATCACTAATCTTGTCTAATATCCTTTTTACAGCGCTTTTATGATGAAAACCCTAGTGTTTCTGCAGCTTAGGGGTGGCTATATATTGATTAAAGTAGCGTGATAAATAATACTTTGGGGCGCAATCTGCCTGATGCCAGGGTTTATCTCGTTGTGGTGCAGTGTGGTGTGGTAAATAGCATCTGTGTTTTCTCTGGGGGACGCCCCGGAGTCGTTATCAAAAGGATTAGAGTATGCTGCGTAAACTTGCGGTCGGTTTGGCTGCCGTAGGCGCCCTTAGTGCCGCACAGGTCAAGGCCTTGGGTCTAGGTGAGGTCACCGTGCATTCGGCCTTGAACCAACCGTTGAATGCAGAGATTGAATTGCTTCAGTTGCGTGATTTGACGTCATCCCAGGTCATAACCAGCCTTGCAGACTCTGATGAGTTCTATCTGGCGGGTGTCAAGCCTACCGCGATATTGTCGGATTTTAATTTCCAGCTGGATATCAAAAATGGCCAGGGGGTTATCCGGGTGACATCGCGTCGCCCGGTGCGTGAGCCTTTCCTGAACTTTCTGGTTGAAGTGAACTGGCCAAGCGGTCGTCTGGTGCGCGAGTACACTGTTTTGCTCGATCCGCCGGTGTTCTCTCCGCGTGACCTTGCGCCTGCGCCTGTCGTCAAGGCGGCTGTTCCTGCCCCTAAACCGATGCCTAAAGCCCCGGCGGTGAGACAGCCTATTGCCCCTCCCCGCGCTGCAGCCGCAATAACTACCGCGCCTGTCGTTGCAAGTACGCCTTCGGCGGGCGGGAGCAAGGAAGTTTTTGTTGATGTGCACGATACGCTGTGGGATATCGCCCTCAAGCATCGTCCTGATCGAAGCATCAGCCCGCAGCAGATGATGCTGGCTATTCAGAAGGCCAACCCTGACGCGTTTGTAAATAACAATATTAATCGTCTGCGCTCCGGTGTTGTTCTGGATATACCCAGCAAGGAGCAAATATATGCCATGAGCTCATCCGATCCGCTGCAGGAGGTTAAGCGTCAGAACCAGCAGTGGAAGTCGAAGCCGAAGGCCGCTAAACAAGCGGTTAA